>JARFRI010000059.1 GCA_029287335.1 Phycisphaera sp.
CGGTAGAGCTCTTTGAGAGCCCGCGTTTCCGTGAACTCCTAGCCAAGCTCGAGGCGGAATACGATCTGCTGATTATCGACGCCCCGCCCGCACTGCTGACGTCCGATGCCCAGCTCCTGTCGCGTCACGTTGATGCAATGGTGCTGGTCAGCCGAGCCCAGCAAGACACACGCGGCATGCTCCAACGCACTTACCGCGAACTCGACGGCCAGCGTGCCGATATCCTCGGCGTCCTGCTCAACGGCGTTGAAGCCTCCGTCGGTGGTTACATGAAACGCAACTTCCGCGAGTTCCACGAGTACAGCGGACCCGATCGACGTGGCAGCGAGCGTTCGAAACTGGCACGTTCCAATGGCAGTAACGGCACCAACGGGACCGCATCCAAAGACCACTCCGCCCCAGCGGCTTTGGGTCAGGACGACTTGGAGCAAGATGTCTTCGGAGAAATAGACACGGATGACACCGACGAGACAAACCGCTAAAACACTGCGCGAGGCAGGACCCTTGGGGCTTGCGCGTATGACCAGAGCCAATGCACCAATACCTCGCACAAGCTACGCCCGATACAGACTTACCAGCGGACTGGTCCGCCGCCTGGTCGATCTGTCTGCAGTTTTGGCCCGTGCTGGCGTTGGCATTTGGTGCCTCCCTGATCCTGACACCGCTGATGCGTAAGCTCGCGCTTGCCAACGGTATCGTCGACCTGCCCGATGCACGACGCAAGGCACACGCCAGGCCCGTCGCCTACCTCGGCGGGCTCTCCATCTTCCTGGGCTGGCTCGTCGGCCTTGTCATCTTCGTTGGCATCCTGATCGGTAACGATCCGGACAACACATTCCAAAAGCTGCTTGGCCAAAACCTCTCGGCCATCGCCTTCATCGCGATGGGCGCGACCGCGATCGTGCTCACCGGGCTGTTTGACGACATCTACGGCATGCGGGCAAGGGTCAAGATCGGCGGCCAACTCTTCGCCGCCGCCGCCATCGCACAAACCCGCGCGATCGATGACGTCATCATCCGATCATTCGAATTGGTCAACCTGGCCCCTTCCAACTTTGTCATGCAGATCGTTGGCACCGCCATGATCGCGGTGCTCGTCGTCGGCTGTTGCAACGCCATGAACCTGATCGATGGGCTCGACGGCCTGGCCTCGGGCGTCACCGGTATCGCGATGGCGGGCATGCTCTCGATCTGTGTACTGGTCCTGGCCCGCTACCACGCCGACGCCTACGTCGTCTCGCACCTCGGCATCCCCATCTTGATGACCTTGGCAACCCTCGGTGCCGTCGCGGGGTTCCTGCCCTATAACTTCAACCCGGCCAGCATCTTCATGGGCGACACAGGCTCGCTGCTGCTGGGCTACCTCTGCGTCGTCACGATCCTCTTCATGGGTCGCTTAGACAATGATGGGGGGCTTTCGCCGATGGTCTTCACCGGTGCCGCGATTTGTTTCGCCCTACCGGTGACCGACACCGCCCTGGCCATCGTCCGTAGGAAGCTCAGCGGCAGACCGATCTTCGCCCCCGACTCGATGCACATGCACCACATGCTCCGTCGCTGCGGCCTGAGCGTTAAAAAAAGCGTCCTGATCATGTATGCTCTGGGCTTCATTTTTTCCGGCCTCGGCTTCTCACTGGTCTTCTTCTCACTGCGATGGAGCATGGCCTTAGCGGTCTTCGCCCTCACGGTGCTGATGATCATCTTCGTCGGCTACCGCGTCAGCTGCAGGCTCCTCGCCACCGAAGCAGCCCATCCCAGGCCCGCCGAGGCACCGGAAAACCCCCGCCCCCCCGCCGCACCCGAGCAGCAGGCCCAAGCCGGTTAAATCCCCGCTTGCGGACCCGCTTGACCCTGCTACAATGACCCTTCGCGATCGACCCAGTCGATCTCGCTGATCGTGCATGCCCAGCACGTCGGCTTCGTACAGGATGTACACACCAGGGCCGGTGAAGACGCCACGCTTTTTTGGCTAACACCGGTCTTCGTTTATTCACCCCTCGCCGAGCACCGCTCGACAGAGGCCCTTGCGGGTTACGGAACCCCGCCTCGGGCTCCCCATTGGGCAAATCGGGAAGCTATGGGTTTTCATTCCGTCTTCGCGCGGCTCGATACAGCAAGCCCCGCAACACCTGGAGCAATCGTCAATGTCCTCACTGGCTAAAGAACTCGTCGACGCAGGTATCCACTTCGGACACCGTGCTACGCACTGGAACCCGAAGATGGCCCCCTACATCTTCGGCAAGCGCAACAAAATCCACATCATCGATGTCAAGGAAACCATCAAGGGCCTGCTCCTTGCTCGTAAGTTCCTGACCAAGACCGTCGCCTCGGGCAAAGACGTCATGTTCGTCGGCACCAAGCGACAGGCACGCGGCATCATCGAAAAGCACGCCACCGAAGCGGGCATGCCCTACGTCACCGAGCGATGGCTCGGCGGCACGCTGACCAACTACGCCACCATCCGCCAACGCCTCAAACGCCTCGAAGAACTCGAGCGCATCGAAGAGTCCGGCGAGATCGATAACTACTCCAAAAAGATGGAGTCCCAACTCCGCCGTGAGAAGAACAAGATCACCCGCAACCTCGGCGGCATCCGCGATATGACCAAGCTCCCCGGCGCCATGGTCATCGTCGATGTCAACCAAGAGCACAACGCCGTCCTCGAAGCACGCAAGCTCGGTATCCCTACCGTCTGCCTGATCGACACCGACTCGGACCCCGAGTTCGCCGACATCCCGATCCCCGGCAACGACGACGCCATGCGCGCCATCGAAGTGATCATCCAATCGCTGGCCGCTGCCGTGAACGAAGGCAAGACCCAGCGTGTTGAGAAGTCCGGCGGCGACAAGGGTGACAAAACAGGCGAGCAAAAGCCTAAGCGACGCTCCAAGCGTGCTCAGTTCTCCGCCGACGACGCACCCGCCAAGGACGACGCACCGGCCACACCCGAGCCCGCCGCCGCGACCGAAGCCCAAGGCTAAACCAGCCTTGTCTGTTTAACTAGAACCCACGACAACGAAGCGACGCGGCTTTGCCGTGATCGTATCCACCAAGACCGCGGCCACCGCGATCAACCCAACCATGAAGCGCCGCGGCTTGCCGCGCGACCCACAGGAGACTCCCCCATGGCAATCAGTGCACAAGACGTTAAAGCCCTCCGCGACGCCACCGGCCTCGGTATGGCCGACTGCAAGACCGCCCTGGTCGAAGCCGATGGCGACATGGACAAGGCCGCCGAGATCGCCCGCGCCAAGTTCGGCGCCAAGATGGCCGGCCGATCCGACCGCGAGTCCACCGAAGGCCGCGTCGCCATCGCCACCAACGCCGATGGCTCTAAGGGTGCCATCGTCCAGATCAACACCGAGACCGACTTCACCGCCAAGAACGATGTCTTCATCGCCATGGCCGACAAAGTCGCGCAGCTCGCCCTCGAACTGCCCGCGGGCGAGATCAAGGCCAACGACGCCATGGAATCGGCCATGAATGAGGTCCGACTCACCACCGGCGAGAACGTCCAGTTCGGCGCGGGTGCCGTCTTCGAAGCAGGCAAGCCCGGCTGCGTCGGCGGATACGCCCACTTCACCGGCAAGACCGGCGT
>JARFRI010000119.1 GCA_029287335.1 Phycisphaera sp.
AGATTGCACCCCCTTATGTTCTCAACAGCGTAATCGGTAATGACTCGCTCATGCGACTGAACTGAACGCCATCGTGCGCATGCCCATAGCCTTGTCGATATCACACCATCTTTTTATCGGCCCAGCGATAACTGTGATTCAGGTAATTTCTTAGTGATGATCTCGCTTCTCCCTGATGCAGATTGTTCGTACGAAACACTCTAATACGAATGACACCTCGTCACCGCGGCAAACGTTTAAGTCGGCTTTGCCACACTCGCACGAATTGGAGCTAGTCATGCCTGAGTATCAAGCACATGTGGACCAAGCTTGCCCTAGTATCCGATCGGTAACACGCGAAGAACTGCATAGGCGATACAACCCCGAGCAGTCCGAGCAGCCAAAGACCAGCAATGCGATAGAAGCCAGCTCGCCAGCGCTCTCTCTAGTCGCGGACTCGGATGGGCGTACCGTCGGCTGCGTCCAGCTTGACGGTCGTGCGCATCAGATCGGCCTCATCCACGGGTTCTGGGTCGCGTCGGAGTTCTGGGACACGGCGTTGCCATTGCGGATGATGATTGCCGTTTTGGAGGAGGCGAAACAAATAGGCTTCCTAAAGGTCGATTTGGATGAAAGCGCGACGGCATTTGCTGTCGTGGCAGCTCTTTTTGAAGCAGGCATCCTGCTTGGGGACGGACCCGTTTCCACGAAAAACGAAACCACCACGGGCTATTTGAACCCCTATCAATCCACTGAAAGCATCTTCGAGAGCTGATTGCCGTTGCGGCGTGGGATTGATCCGCCTCTTGGATTAGCCTCGATTGTTATTGATCTTTCATCAACGCATGCCCCCTACAGTAGCTTCGCTCTGGCCTCGCTGTAGTCCACTGCCGGGTACGCAAAGTCCATGACTGTCGGCCGTACCAGCCGATCAAACGCCGAGTACGGCATCTGGATCGCTTCGACGTGTGTACCCGCATTAAAGGCGATCGTTTCGTTGTCCGCCAATGAAGGCGCGACGTAGACCGGCAGGCCGTAAAGGTTGCCCAGCGGCGGCCACGCCCCCACTTCACAGTCGGGGAAGAAACTCATCAGGGCGTGCTCGTGCAATAGCTCGACATTGCCGGCCCCAAGCAGGTGCTGCAACCGCGGCAAGTCGATGTAGTGGTCCGCGGGCAGGACGGCCAAGACCTGCCGCCCGTCGGCGTTGACCCCCACGACCTTGGCGAAGTCGGCGGGCTGTACGCTGCAATTGCGCGCCGCCTATCGGGCGGTCACATCGCGCCGATGTCGCAGTCTCTTGTAGTCAATTTCGTTCTGGTCCAAGAACTGCCGGATTCGTGTGGTAACGAGTTGCATGGTCAAGCCTCCGTAAAGGACGCGGTTTCACGGCAACACCAAGCTGCCGACGAATGCGTCATCTCACGCTTAACCATGCTCGAATATCAGCAGGCATCGATCACCGTCATCCGGGAAATGCTGATTCATATACAACCCACTGTCTTACAATCGAAACTCGTGTCGCAATGCAGCGCACAAATACCGGAGGCCCACGCATCTGCCACGTTCAGGAATCTCCCGATAAAACGAGTCATGCTTCACCGATGGTTCAATCACGGCAAGCGCGGTCAAATGCTGTCTCGCGTCAGCGTACGGGCGAAACCCAGCACAGTATCCGAAGCCAGGGGTATCGAAATGACCACAGCCACAACCATAACCGCTGCTACCACGTGGATCGTTCTCGCCAATGATCACCAGGCACGCCTCTTGTCAGCTCGCCGTACACCGACCGGCCGCTGTCAGGTTGTGGAGCGAGAAGAAATCGAGAGCCCCATCCCCACACGCGATCGGGGAAGGCCATCTGCCCTGAACGGTATGAGCGGCCACAGTTACGCCGACAACCTCCGCGCTCTCAAGGAAGAACGCCGTCGCTTTGCCAGGCAGCTCGCCCGCTGGATCGATGAGTTTATGAAACGACCAGCGATCAACAAGCTGACCGTGTTTGCGCCGTCCCGAATGATCGGCAGCCTGCGTGAGGTGCTGAGCGTGAAGCACCGAGGTCAGATCCAATTGATCGATGAAAACCTGATCAACATGCCAAGCGACGCCTTGCGCCGCCATCATGCAATCACACGTTTGGTAGGTCTGCACCGCGCCGCAGATGGGCATCCAACATCAACGGTCGGCTTAGATATGGCATCGTCCTATCGGCCAACACGTTATCCCAACAGAGGCGCACGCCGACACATTCCAATCCACGAAACACCACGATTGCAATAGATCGATCGCCAGTAACAAGGGTCCGGGTCAACCGGCGACACCGGACCAATCACAAACAAGCCGGGCATATGGAAAACAATCATGCTACCCACAACACTGCTTAGACGACCTAGGTTCGATACCCCGATGGTGCCCTTCCCCCGAGACATGGTTGATATGTTTGAAAACATGATGGAGACCTGGCGCGGCAACGGTTCCTCTGGCGAGGAGACTGCGGCCTACCCCTGCGATATCCGCGAAGAAGACGGGCATATCTGCGTCGATGCCGAGCTGCCCGGTTTTACGAAAGAAGAGGTCAAGGTCACGCTGGACAAGGGCATCCTCAACATCACCGCCGAGCACAGCGAATCGCAGCAGAAAAAGGACAACGGTAAGAATTACCTACAGGAGCGCCGCTACCAACGGATTCAACGCGCCTTCACGCTGCCGGCCCCGGTCAACGAGTCCAAGGTCCAAGCCAATCTGAAGGACGGCGTGCTGCACCTTACTCTTGAAAAGAGTGAAGAGAGCAAAGCACATCAGATCGACGTCAAGTAGAGGGCAACGGCGGGCACAAGGGGCGTGCCCACCGTATTGATGCCCGGGTGGCGGATCCGGAGTCCCAAACCGGTCATCAAGCTCGGGCCATACGGCTCTTTGGGCGTGGCCGATCACCGGGGCTGAAGGGTTGTCCGTATCGCTTCAGCCAATCCGTCGATCCCCGCCCGGGTTTCTGAATATCGAGTGACTTGGTGCCAACAGTCGCCAGGCGTAACAAAGTAGGCCCGTCATGCAATTCCTAGATGAACAACGCAAGCGGATGGTCGAAGAGCAAATCGCGGCGCGCGGCGTAAGCGACACGCACGTCCTTGAAGCGATGGGCGCGGTCCCGCGCGAGCGTTTTATCGAGGGCCGACTGCGTGAGTTCGCCTACGAAGACACGCCCCTGCCGATCGAAGAGGCGCAGACGATCTCCCAACCTTTTATCGTTGCGCTGATGATTGAGGCCGCCAAGATCCAGCCGGGCGACCATGTGCTGGAGGTCGGTGCAGGCTCGGGCTATGCGTCGGCCGTCCTCGGGCAGATCGCCGGCCAAGTCGTCGGCATCGAGTGGCACAAGTCGCTGGCCGATCGCGCCCAGCAGCGGGTGAACAGCTTGGGTTATCGCAACGTCCGCATCTATTGCGGCGACGGTACACAGGGCTGGGCCGAGCACGCACCTTACGACGCGATCATCGTCTCGGCCGGTGGGCCAGGCGTGCCCCATACGCTGCTTGAGCAACTGCGGGTCGGCGGACGGCTGGTAGTTCCTATCGGCCAGGAGCCGCGAACGCAGGAGCTGCTGCTGATTCAACGCACCGGGCAGCACGACTACGACCGCCAATCGCTTGGCATGGTCCAGTTCGTCCCGCTGGTCGGGGCCGAGGGGTGGACCGCCGACGGCACACCCGTGCATCCGCATCGGCCGCCGAGCCCGCTGCGGATGCCGCTGGCCCAACGCGACAGGCTGAGCACGCTGATCGGGCTGCACTGCGAGCCGTTTGACGACCTTGACGCCGCCGAAGTCGGTCCGCTTTTGGTCCGCATCGGCGACGCAGAGGTCGTGCTCATCGGCGAGTCGACCCACGGTACCTCCGAGTTCTACCGCATGCGGGCACGTATCACGCGCGAACTGATCGAGTACAAGGGGTTCAATATTGTGGCACTCGAGGCCGACTGGCCCGACACCGCGACGATCGATCGTTATGTTCGCGGGCAAGAGCAATCGCCGCTACGCACTTCTCCGTTCGCTCGCTTCCCGTCGTGGATGTGGCGGAATCAGGAGACGCGCGGGTTCATCGATTGGCTGAAACAACACAACCAGAAGCAGGCCGATCCGCAGCAGGCCGGCGTCTATGGGCTGGACCTCTACAGCCTGAACAACTCCATCGGCGCGGTGCTGGACTACCTCGATCAGGCTGATCCTGAAACCGCACAGACCGCCCGCGTTCGTTACGGGTGCTTCTCGCCTTGGGAAACCGATCCGGCGACGTACGGCCGAGCCGTGGTCGGCGGCGCGATGCCGGGCTGTGAGCAGGAGGCGGTATCGATCCTGACGGGCTTGTTCACCCAGCGGCTGCAATACATCGAGCAAGACGGCGACACGTTCTTCGACGCGCTCCGCAACGCCGTAGTCGTCCGTGACGCCGAACGCTACTACCGCGAGATGTACTACGGCTCGCGCGAGTCATGGAACCTGCGCGACCAGCACATGTTCGACACGCTCCAGGCGATCCTCGAACACCACGGCCCGGACGCCAAGGCCGTTGTCTGGGCGCACAACTCACACGTCGGCAACGCACGCGCGACCGAGATGGGCACGCGCGGTGAACTGAATATCGGTCAGCTTGCTCGTGAAGCCTACCGCGACGGGGCCTACCTCATCGGCATGGGCACCGACCACGGCACGGTCTGTGCCGCAGCCAACTGGGACGACCCGATGCAGGTCATGACCGTTCGGCCCTCCCACGAGGACAGCTATGAACGGCTCTGCCACGACGCTCGTGTGCCGAACTTCCTCCTGCCGCTTCGCGCTCACGACAACAATGAGATCAACGATATCCTCCGCCCGCCCCATCTACAACGCGCGATCGGTGTGATCTATCGGCCACAGACCGAGATGCTCAGCCATTACTTTCAGGCGTCCTTACCCGCGCAGTTCGATGAGTACATCTGGTTCGACAAGACCCAAGCGCTAAGTGCGATACGCACCGAAGAGGTGCCCGGTGTGCCGGAGACTTATCCCTTCGGCTTGTAGATTGTATGAATAGACCCATTTAACGACTCGGCTCACCATGAAACGCAAGCTGACCTCCATCATTGACTTTGGCGGCTCCAACAAGATCGATCCCACTCCTGGCGGGATCCCTTTTGTCTTCCTGATCGCCATCGTATTCCCCATGCTGATGCTGATTGTCATCGCGGCTTACTGGTATTTGTCCTAAGGCTGTTGGCTAGCACGGCGGCGGTTCAGGAGATTGCTGATAGCGACGCAAGGCAATTGGCGGTAGGTTTAGGTTGTTGCTGAGGATTGGTTCCAAGCGACGTTTCGAGTGGACTGACCGCCCCGCGCAGAAGGTCGAAAATGCAATGCCATGATTTGGTGATGCCGTGGTTAGGGCGCGGAGCATAAGCCGAGGCACCGGTCGATGGACGGGTCACCGCTCGGTCTGCATGCGTTCATGAATGGATACTGATGCCTAGGAACGACTCGAAACCATCCGTTGTGATCGACGAATCCGGGTTGGAGC
>JARFRI010000199.1 GCA_029287335.1 Phycisphaera sp.
GATCATCAGCGACCCGGGCGTCACCAAGGCTGGGCACACCCAACGCGGCCTTGAGATTGTCAAGCGTGTCGGCATCGAGGCAACGACCTTTGCAAGTGTTCACGAAAACCCCTCGACGGCAGACGTCGATGCAGCGGTCCATGCGGCCAAGGCATTCAAACCCGACCTGCTCGTCGGCCTGGGCGGCGGCTCGGCGATCGATACGGCCAAGGGCTGCAACTTCATCTACACCAACGGCGGCGTGATGGCGGACTACCACCACTCCGACAAGCCCGTCGAAAAAATGCTCCCGCTCATCGCTGTGCCCACCACGCACGGCACGGGCAGTGAGGCGCAGTCTTACGCCCTCATCGCCGACGAAGACACGCACATGAAGATGGCCTGCGGCGACCCCAAGGCTCTGCCCATCATCGCTCTGCTCGACCCGTCGCTCACGCTCACCCAACCCGCCAGCGTCGCGGCATGCACGAGCATCGATGCGATCACCCACGCGGTCGAGTCGTACGTTTGCACGCGGCGAAACGACACCTCGATCCGTTACGCGGCCGAGTCGTTCGCGCTGACGGTGCATGCGTTGCCGAAGGTGCTCGAGGACCCAAACGACCTCAAGGCCCGGGGCGACATGCTGCTAGGCGCGGCGTATGCCGGGCTGGCCATCGAGAACAGCATGCTCGGCGCCGCACATTCCTGCGCCAACCCGTTGACCGCGAAGTTCGGCCTCATCCACGGCCAAGCCGTCGGCGTCATGTTGCCGCATGTCATTCGCTTTAACGCGCAACACGAAGATGCCAAAGCGTCTTACAACACACTCGCGGAGTACGCGGGCATGTCGGGCGTTGACGAACTGATCCAGACGCTCACCAGGCTACTCGAACAAGCAGGACTAAAAACAAACCTGGCCGACCTTGGTGTCGATTCCTCCTCGTTCCGCGAACTCGCGCCCAAGGCGGCAGGTCAGTGGACTGCCAACTTCAATCCACGCGAAATCAAAGCCGATGACTTCGAGGCGTTATACCACGCGGCGTATGGAGGGCTGGCGTGATCAAACAACGATGCAACGCGTCGGGCGGAATCTCCCAAAGCTCCAGGCGGAAGCCAGGAGCAAGCGGCAACAAAGCGCTATCCCGCGTTGCCCAAGCCCGTACATCCTTGCTCCTGGCTTCCGCCCGGAGCTTTGTTGTGCTGGCGTTGTTTTTCTGCGGCTTGATCGCCTCGATCGATGCCACCGCCGAGCAAACCGACTGGCCCCACCCGCGCGGCGGGCTGCAGGGTCTGGGCGTCGCCGACGTCACGTTGCAAGACAGCTACAAACCCGCATGGACCTACAAGACCCAAGGCGCGGTGCTGTCGTCGCCGATCATTGTCGATGGCGTGGTGTATGTCGGCTCGGAAGACAAACACCTGCACGCGATCGATGCCAAGACCGGCCAAGAGAAATGGAAGCTCGCGACCGAGACACTCATCGACGCCTCGCCGATTTACGATGATGGTGTGGTGTACATCGGCACCGATGGCGGCCTGCTCCTCGCGGTCGATGTAGCAACGGGCAAACCTAAGTGGCAGTTCAAGACCGGCGGCCGTATCGCAGGCGAAGCGGCGGTCACCATGATCAATCGCGAAGACGGCGGTAAGGACAAAGTCGTTGTCGTCGGTAGCCACGATGGGCTCCTCTACTGCCTCAATGCTTCCGACGGCACCAAGCGATGGACCTATGAAACCGGCGACTATGTCAACTGCGGCATCGTCGTCAACCACAACACGATCGTGCTCGGCGGCTGCGACACCATGATGCACCTCATCGCTTTAAACACCGGCGAGGCGATCGCTCAGATCGAACTGGGCGGCGAGGTCGCGGGCACACCCGCCCTCAGCGCAGGCCACGCCTACATCGGCCACATGCAAGGCGAAGTACTTGCCGTCGATCTCAAAGAAAAGAAAGTGACTTGGCGGTTCCGTGACCGCGACTTCCCGTTCATCGGCTCACCCGCGCTGGCCGGCGACACCCTGCTCATCGGCTCGCGTGGACGACGCTTGTATGCCGTGGACCGCAAGACCGGCGAGAAGCTCTGGGACATCCGCACCCGTGGCGGCGTCGAGGGCGCACCGGTCATCGCTAAGGATCGTGCCATCTTCGGCTCAGCCGGTGGCAGGCTCTCTATTATTAAGATCAAGGATGGCTCGACCGTCTGGGAACACGACCTGGGCGGTGCGATGAACGTCAGCCCCGCGGTGACCGATGAACTCATCGTGGTCGGCTCCGAAGACAACAACATCTACGCCTTTACCCCATCGAAAACACCCAAACCCGATTGACCGCCATGCCAGACGACACCACCCCACTACCCGTGCTTGAAGCCGACGACAAAAAGACGAGCGTCGGTAACTACTTCGTCTCCAACTACCCGCCCTACTCGACCTGGTCCACCGACCACCGCGACGCGGGCCTGGCGATGTTTGATACGCCCGCTGCGCCCGGCACGCCGCTGGGCTTGTACGTCCACATCCCGTTTTGTCGCAAGCGGTGCCACTTCTGCTACTTCCGTGTGTACACCGACAAGACGCGCGATGAAGTGAGCGAGTACCTCGACGCGGTCCTCGAAGAAGCGACGCGCTATGCACAGACCCAGCGCATCGAAGGCCGTAAGCTGACCTACGTCTACTTCGGCGGCGGCACGCCTTCTTATCTCTCTGAAAAACAACTGACGTATCTCTTTGACGGTCTCAAGGAACGGCTGGACTGGAGCGAAGTCCAAGAGGTCGCCTTCGAGTGCGAGCCCGGCACGCTAAGCACGCGCAAACTCGCCTGCCTCAAAGACCTGGGCGTCACGCGATTGTCCCTGGGCATCGAAAACTTCAACGACGAAATCCTCGAACTGAACAACCGCGCCCACCGCAGCCAACAGGTTGGCAACGCCTACGACTGGGCGATTGATGCGGGCTTTGAGCAGGTCAACATCGACCTGATCGCGGGCATGCTCGGCGAGACCGACGAGAACTGGCAGGCCAACATCGACACGCTTGTGAAGATGCAGCCCCATGCCGTGACGATCTATCAGATGGAAGTGCCCTATAACACGACCATCTATAAAGACATGAAGGCGTCGGGCAAGGACGAAGCTCCGGTCGCCGACTGGGGCACCAAGCGCCGCTGGGTCACCGAGGCCTACGCCGCGCTTGAAGAGGCGGGCTACAACGTGACCAGTGCTTATACCGCCGTGAAAGACGCGAACAAGATCAAGTTCATCTACCGCGATGCGCTGTGGTCCGGCGCGGACATGCTCGCCTTAGGCGTCTCTTCCTTTGGCTACCTCACCGACAGCAACGGCGGCGGGATGCACTATCAGAACCAGCACGACATCGTGCCGTACACCTCCGCGGTGGTCGGTGGCGATCAGCCGATGTATCGGGCACTGCCGATCGATAAAGAAGAAGCGATGATCCGCGAGTGGGTCTTGCAACTCAAGCTCGGCAAGGTCAGTCGCAAGCCCTTCATCCAGAAGTTTGGTGTGGACCCGTTTGAAAAATGGGCCGATATCCTGAAGGGCTATATCGATGAGAAGCTGATCACGATCGAAGGCGACGAGCTGATCGTGCCCCGGCAGACCTTGCTTCGGATCGACACCCTGCTGTACGCGTTCTTCAAGCCCGAGCACCGAGGGGTCCGTTACGCATGAGCATGACTGACTCACCCACCAGTGACATCCTCTACCCGCTGTCGTGTTTTGATTGCGACGCGAGCAAGGGGGTCACCCGCGCGAAGATCCTTGAGGCCCACGAGTTGTCCGAGCCCTACCGAACGCTGCTGGCACACGACCGCGACATGACCGGCACCTTAGAGGCCTACTTCAAGCAAGCCATGACCCTGCGCGTCCACGTAAAAAAAGTCGAAGGCAACTCGCTGTATCGGCAAGTCAGCCTGCTCTGTGCCGACGACGGCCGACCCGCGGAGTTCGGCGCGATCCGTATCGACCTGTCCTGCTTCGATGACGAAACGCGCGAGCTTGTCGCGGCGTGCGTTGTCCCGCTTGGTCGGGTGCTCCGAGAGCACCATGTCGCCTACGTCTCCAACCCCTCGGCCTACCTCGAAGTCGAGCCGGACGAGATGCTCTGTGAAGCGTTGCAGGTCACGCACGGCCCGCTCTTTGGCCGAAAGAACGAACTGAAGATGCCCGACGGCCGAGCCATCGCCCAGATCATCGAAATCTTGCCGCCTTTGCCGGACAACATTAGTACGCACGCCTAATA
>JARFRI010000237.1 GCA_029287335.1 Phycisphaera sp.
AACCTTTTGTCCATCGAGGATCGTCATCGAGGCACTGAGCACGACCAGCGTCCCCGGCTCTAACGGCGCTTTGAGCACAACCCACTGGGTGTCTTCAACACCAAACTGTGGGAATGTGCCTTCCAGATCAAAGGCGACCTCGACGGTCTGGCCCACAATTTGCCCATCGACGACGGTGCGGATCCGGCCTTCCTGGATCGATCGCGCGGGGAGGATGGTCTGCTGCTCTGGCTCGGCGGTATCGAGTTTGGCGAGGGTGAACGCCCCGGCCGAGAGCTTATAGGGTCCGGTGCCCTCGGCGAAGTTGCGTAGCGGGATTCGAGACTGATCGACCTCGGCGAAGACGGTGAAGGTGCGTGTCGGATTGTTGGCCACGCCAAGGCGGGTGATCGTCGCGTTCCATGGCGGGCAGTCGTCGGGGTGGCTGCGCGTGGTGAGGGAGACGTCGTCGCCGGTGGCGACGTAGCTTCGTGCGGAGGCGGGCAGTTGCATAGGCAACTCGATAATGCGCGGGTCGATGATGCGCGCGACGCGTTGGCCTGGCGCGAGGTTCTCGCCGACTTCGATGTCGAGTGCTTCGATAATGCCATCGATCGGGCTGGTGATGGTGGCGCGGGCGAGGTTGGCCTTGGCGGTGTCGCGGTCGGCCTGTGCTGCGGCCTGCTGGGCTTGGATACCGAGCAGCCGAGGGGGGATCGCGTCGAGTTGCTGCTGGATACCGATCACCGCGCGCTCGGCATTGAGCAGCGTCCGCTGGGCGCGATCGACATCGGTCGGCGTGGCGGCACCATTGTTATTACGTTCGAGTTGGCGTTGATAGTCCGCTCTTGCCAGTTCGATGTCCTGTTCTTCGACCGCGAGTTGCTTCTTCAGGCTGGCTAAGTCGGTCTCGAGCAGTTTGATCGTCGCATCGGTTTCTGCGATACGTTTTTCTGCAGCATTGAGCGTGTTGAGGAAATCGGTCGGGTCCAACTCGGCGAGGGTCTGGCCCTTGCTGACAATTCGGCCGACCTCGATGTCGTTGGGCAGGCTGATGACCGTCGCACCGATCCGAGCGGGGACGTCTGCGGTTTCCTTGGCTTGCGTCGTGCCGTAGCCGCGCCATTGGCGGGCGACTTGGACGGGTTCGACGCGCATCACCTGTACCGCAACAGACAACTCATCTAGATCACTTTTACTGACCGTCGGTTTGGTCGCGATGAGGTAAGCCATGACGCTGCACGCGATAATGA
Source organism: Phycisphaera sp. (assembly GCA_029287335.1). Lineage (GTDB taxonomy): Bacteria > Planctomycetota > Phycisphaerae > Phycisphaerales > Phycisphaeraceae > JAHQVV01. The sequence continues at coordinate 1,233 of JARFRI010000237.1, forward strand.
GGATCGCGAGGCCGACAAGCGTTCGGACCAGCATGGCGATGGTGTTGGGGCTGGGTTTATTCATGCGTCAGGCCTGCCTGTCGTGAGTTCGTACAGTGTACCAATCTAGATTCAGGTGGTTGCAGGTTCACACGATCGCGCCGACGCTGAGCGGCGAAGTATCGGCTTGGAAACGATTGATGAATTAACAACTGTTGCGTTCAGCCTGTGTTGCGCAGGCCTGCGGCAATAGCTTGGACGCTTTGTCGCAAGAGGTCGCCCTGCGGGTCAACCCCTCGGCGGATTAGCTCGACCTGGATCAGGTTGAGCGGGTCGATGTACGGGTTGCGGACACGGACCGAACGCTGCAACCAATCGATACCCGAGAGCAAGTCGTCGCGCTGGGCGGTGTCGAGTACGAGCGCGCGAGTGCGGTCGTACTCGGTACAGATCGTTTCGAACAGCCGCATGCTCTGGCCGTCGTTGACGAGTTCTGCGTAGTGCCTGGCGATCTGCATGTCGCACTTGGCCAGCGCCAACTCGGCGTTATGAATCATCCCGCGGAACATCGGCCAACCGGCGTACATCGCCCGGCGGGTCTTGAGGTCGATGCCGCTGAGGCCCGTCCCCAGGCCGTACCAGCCGGTGAGCAGATGGCGGTTTTGGGTCCAGGCAAACGTGTACGGGATCGCGCGGAGGTCTTTGAGTTCGCGGGCGCCGCGTCGTCGGCTGGGGCGTGACCCGATGGGCATCGTCTCGATCGTATTGATCGGCGTGGCCTTGTCGAAGTAGGCAAGGAACGCAGGGTCGTCGCGCAGCGTGCGGTAACAAGCGGTGGATACTTGCGAGGCGTTGGCCAGTTGGTCCTTCCACGTCGGCTCAATCTTGTCCGCCGACTCGGCGCTGACCAGCAGCGTCGCCCAGGCGACCTGTTCGACGTGGCGGAAGGCGACTTCAGGATCGTCGTAACGTTCGGAGAGGACCTCGCCTTGTTCGGTGATACGGACTTTGTATCCGACGGCTTCGGGTGGCAGTGATAGCACGCCCCGCGCGGCCGGCCCACCGCCTCGGCCTAGTGCGCCGCCTCGGCCGTGGAACAGGACCAAGCCGATGCCGTGTTGTTTGGCGGTGGTGGCCAGTCGGGTTTGTGCGTCGAATAGGCCGTAGTTCGAGGCGAGATATCCGCCGTCCTTGCACGAGTCCGAGTAGCCGACCATGCACATCTGTCGGCCGCCCGTCGCTTGGACGTGGGCCATGTAGGGCTTACTGGAAAGCAGCGCATCAAGCGTCTGGTCAGCGTTGGCCAGGTCGTCGATGGTCTCGAACAGCGGCGCGATGGGCAGCATTGCTCGCGGCTGTTCGTAGCCGCGCAGTTTGGCGGCGAGTCGACCCAACCAACCCATCGCCAGTACGTCGCTTGGGTCGTGCGTCATCGAGATGATCAGCGCCCCGAGTGCTTCGGTGCCCAAGTGCTCGGCTGCTTGCTCCAGCAAGACGAACAACTCGACGGTGTTGCGCGTCGGCTCGGTGAGATCGTCAAGCTTGAGCTGTTCTGTCTCAAGTGTGACGGCGCTGCTGAGTAGTGCTTGGCGCGCCATCTCGTCCATCGCGTTGTAGTCGGTCTTGGGGTCAAGCTTGCTGAGTACTTCCGCGATCGTGCTGTGCAGTTGTCGGGAGTCTTCGCGGATGTCCAGCCGGGCAAAGTGCAGGCCGAAGACAGCGATGCGGTCCTGCCAGCCCTGTACATCCCCGTCGGCCAACTCTTCGTGCCCGTTTTCACGCAAGGAGTCAGCGATGACTTGGAGGTCCGCAGACAACGCGGCCGAGTCGCGATAGGCCAAGTCATTGGCGCCTTGGACCGGGTCGGTTTCTGCGGCGGCGAGTAATCGGTGACGAATCACGCGCAGGGCTCGGCGGTACGTTTCATGCGGGCTGATCTGGTCGATCGACTCGTTGAGCTGGGGCCACTTCTCGCGGGCCTGCTTGATGATCTCGCGGACCTCATCGTTCACGGGGTGGTGCTTGTCGGAGATGCTCAGCACGCGGGCCAGGTGCCGACAAAAGACCGCGTGTTTCTCGACGATGGCACGGCGGAGGTGGACCAGTGTTTTACGCGTCACCTCGGGCGTGACGAACGGGTTGCCGTCACGGTCGCCTCCAATCCATGAGCCGAAGCGGACCACGACCGGCAGTATCGGCGTGTTGTCGGGGTAGGCTTGGCTGAGCGCTCGGCGGGTCGAGCGGCAGAGCTGGGGCACGACCTCCCAGAGCGACTCGACGACGAACAAGCTGCGGTCGACTTCTTCAAGGACGCTGGGCTTGTTGGGCCGAAGCGTGTCGGTCTCCCACAGGCAGTCCAGGTTGGCACGGATGCGTCGGACTAATTCGTCGCGCTCACGGTGGAGCATGTCCGGCCGATCAAGCTGGATCAAGTCGTCGCGCAGCCGACGCAGCGTCAAGCGGATGGTCTTGCGCTTGGCCTCGGTGGGGTGGGCGGTAAAGACCAGGTCGACATCAAGCTCATTGAGCATCTGCTGCATCTGCTCGGCACTGACGCCTTGATCTGCGAGTTTGGTAATCGCTTGGCCCAGAGATTGGTTGCGTGGGCCTGGCCAGGTGTCCTGCTCGCGCTCGCGCAGCACGCGGATGCGGTGGCGGTCCTCGGCAAGGTTGGCGAGGTCAAAGAAGCACGCTAGCGCGCGCATCAGTTCACCCATCTCGTCCTCGGCCATCGCGGCGATGCGGTCGCGCAGCGTCTGATCGGCCAGGGCATCGCCATCACGTCGGCTTTTGGCCAACGCGCGGACCTCTTCGACCAGGTCGTATAGCCCATCGCTGCCGTGGGATTTAAGGACCTTGCCCAGTTCGTAGCCAAGCATGCGCACGTCGCGACGCAGTGGGAAGTCCGGCGGGGTGTCCGTCGTTTGTGTTTGGGTGTTATTCATGGTCTTTGCCGATCAGCCGCATTCCACTTCGTGCAGTTGGCCGGTCGTGACATCATAAGTAAAGCCGCGGATCGTCGTGTCTTGAGGGATCCAAGGGTGTGATCGCAATCGGGCGACTTGATCCATGACATGACGATTCAGTTCGGTAAAAGCGTAAAAGTCCAGTGGCGTATGGTTGGTCGGCCCATACTTTTCGTTAAGTTGTTCGTGCAGGCCGTGGTCGGTGCAGGCCATCATGCCGCAGCCGGTATGGTTGATGACCATGATCTCTCGTGTGCTCAAGGCGTTGGTTGACACGATGGCTGATCGGAGAACATCGTCTGTCACGGTGCCACCCGCATTCCGGAGGATGTGGGCGTCGCCATAGTTCAGGCCTAGCGCGGTTTGGATATTGATCCGCGCGTCCATACATGCGATGACCAGCAGCTTGCGAAGCGGCGGGGCGCTAAGATCGGCACCGGTAAACGTTCGTGAATAGCCAACGTTGTGTTCGAGAACATGATCGATAGCAGAAGTCTGGTTCATGCATTTGGATTGTACTCCAAGCAAGAATCAGTGCTTAAGCCACTGGGCATCACTGATCAAGCACATCCCGCCATAGCGTTCAAGCAGGGGTCTTGCGGCGTCGAGCAGCTTCTGTTCGATCTCGGCGCCCGCCGCAACGATGATGTAGCAGTTGCGGTAGACGTTGGATAGCTCGTCGCCTGTCCGGTCGCCTCGATCGCCCGATCCCTGGACATCCCGGATCAGTGTGTAGCCGGTCGCTCCGACGGACTTGATCATCCGCACCAGTTCCGGGGTGTGGGCCGCGTCGATAACGAATTCAATTCGTTTGATTTGTTCCATGGCTAGCTCCAGAGCGACTGAATGATGCTGTAGTAAAGCGGGATGCCGATGATGACATTAAACGGGAAGGTGAGGCCCAGCGACATCGGCACGTAGAGGCTGGGATTGGCCTTGGGGATCGCCAGGCGGACTGCGGCGGGTACCGCAATGTAGCTCGCTCCACCGACCAGCACCGCTAACAGCAGTGCGTCTCCCTGTGAGGCACCTAGCAGCTTGGCGATCAGGATGCCCAGCATGGCATGTACCACCGCTGCGATGATCGAGAAGGCGATGAGGAAGACGCCCGAGGATTTGAGGTCTTTAATACGCCTCGCCGCGACCAGACCCATGTCCAGAAGGAACAGGCAGAGCACGCCCTTAAACGGGTCGTAGGCCAGAGGCTTGACGCTCTCCCATCCTTTTTCGCCGGTCGAGAAGCCGATGATCAGGCTGCCCATGAGCACCAGGACCGAGCCATTGAGAAAGGCCTCACGTCCAAGCGACCCCCAGTTCATCGGCTTACCCGTTTCACGATCACCCAACCAGCGGGCCAGCAGGACGCCGACAACAATTGCGGGCGACTCCATGAGTGCCATGGCCGCGATCATGTGTCCGCTGTATTCGACGCCCTCGGATTTAAGGAAACTCACTGCGGTGATGAAGGTGACCGCCGAGACCGAGCCGTAGGTCGCGGCGATCGCCGCGGCGTCGTGTGCGGGCAGTTTCCACCGCAAGATCGCAAAGCACCAGAACGGGACGATGAAGGATGTCGCCGACGCCGCGCCAAGCATCCATAACACATCGATCGATAGATCACTCTCGGCGAGTTTGTGTCCCCCCTGAAAGCCGATTGCAAACAGCAGGTACAGCGAGAGGAAACGCGCGACCTGGGTCGGCATCTCTAGGTCCGATTTGACCAGCGTGGCAAACACCCCGAGCAGGAAAAACAGGATCGGTGGGCTCAGGAGGTTATCCAGAACAAGATCAAGATTCATGTGCGGCTCAAGTGTTGCCTAATGTCCAGCCCGCATGATACGGATCAATTCAAGCCTTGTTGCGTCGGTCATGAAGTTTTGCGAGTTGTCGGCCAACGCGACGCTTGACCTTGTCCGCAATCAGACTCACGTTAGCGTAAAGGTCCAGTCCCCGTCGTTGGTGACGGAACTTCATACCGTTGGTCAGGCTTACGACGACGCGACAGACCTGATCGACTCCGCCACGCGGGCCGTTCTCGTCCTCAATGACAACTTCAACGCGCGAAACGCGTGAAGCATGTTGATCAAGGGCGGCATTGAGGCGTGCACGGATGTGGCTGCGGATTGGTTCTGTCAGGTCGGCACCACGGCTGGCAATAATCATCTGCATGACGGACTCCTGATTTGGGATGAATTACATTACGCGAAATATACTTCATATATTAAACGATGTCAATCAAACGAACACTTTCTTTGTTGTCATTCTTTGTGGCTCAGACGCCTTTGCGCACCATATCAAGGAGATCTTTCACCTGGCGGTGGCCCTCAACAGGGTGGCGCAGAGATCGGCCTTCTTTGATCGTGTAGTGGTTGCATCGGCCGACACGCTTTCGAATCAAGACGCCGCCCTCTTCGAGTTCGAGCACGATCTTTTGCACGGCCCGCTCGGTAATCCCAACCTTATTGGCGACCTCTCGCAGCAACATGTCAGGCTGCATCGCCAGACAGATCAGCACGTGCGAGTGGTTGGTCAGGAACGTCCAGTTCGAGGTCTTGGTCGTCGGCTTGTCGATGTTTGGCTCGGCCATAAGTGGTCTCGTTGTTAATTCATCTTACCCGCGTTCGAGCGGTGGACGAGGGGTCACCTTCGATCGGGCTTCGACCGCGTCGCGGATTGCTTCATGGGGCGTCCGCGCTAAAGCGGTGAGGTGGCCCATCTTTCGGCCCGGCCGAGCCTGAGCTTTGCCATACAAATGCAGGTGCAAGGTATCGCCCGCCTCAAGCAGTCCCCACAAAGGAGCATCCGCCACTTCCCTCGCTGGCCAAAGATCACCCAGCAGGTTCACCATCGCGGCGGGCTGTTTGAGTTCAATGGGCAACGGCGGTTGACCCAGGACGCAGGCCACCTGCTGGTCGAACTGGCTGTAGGTGTACGCGTCGATTGTGAGGTGGCCGGAGTTGTGCGGGCGCGGGGCAAGCTCGTTGACGAGCATTTTGCCGTCTCGTGTTTGAAAGAACTCGACGCAGAGCACGCCGACAACATCGAGTTTCTCCATCACTCTTTTAGCGATGGCGACAGCCTCCGCTTCGACGTTTTTGGGGGCACCGCTGGGGACGACGGAGATATCCAGGATGTGGTTGCGGTGGGTATTGGCGATCGGACCATAAGTGACGACCTCGCCGTTGACACCTCGTGCCGCGACAATGGAGACCTCTTGCTCAAAGTCGATGAAGCCCTCGTAGACGCAGGGCTGCTTGCCCAGGTCTTCCCATGCATAAATCAGCCCGGCCTCATCAGCCGAGTGCAGCACGCGCTGGCCCTTGCCGTCGTACCCGCCGCTGGCTGTCTTTAGCACGGCAGGCGAGCCGATGGTCTTTGCTGCCTCGCGCAACCCTTCCAACGACTCAACCTTCGCAAACGGCCCGACGGGAATGCCGTGAGACTGTAGCGTTGTCTTCTCTACAATTCGGTCCTGTGCCACGGCGAGGACTTGCTGTCCAGGTCGAACCGGGCAGTGCTTGGCACACGCCGCAGCCGTCGCCGCAGGGACGTTCTCAAACTCATACGTCACCGCATCGACGGACTGTGCAAATTTTTCCACCGCATCAAGATCGTTGTATGCCGCGATGGTCTTGTGATCGCACACTTGGGTCGCGGGCTCGCCATCGCCGGGGCAAAACACGTGCGTCTTGATACCCGCGCGTTTAGCCGCATGGCAAAACATCTGCCCGAGCTGGCCGCCGCCGAGCATGCCGATCACATTTGGTGATTGGGTGATTTGGCGATGTGGTGAAGTATCAGTCATTGGAAGCTGGATTGTACCGGGAGCGTGCGAGGCGTTGGCACTCGATCACAGCACGCGCAAACCGACAGCAATCGTTGCGGGATGAAACGTCACCAAATCGAAATTCACCAAATCACAGAATGGCAGGCTGGTCCACATCGCTGTGATACTTCAGGAGTTGATCGACGCGGTTGTGTTCGTCGCAGAGGACGACGTTGGCCTCATGGCCTTGCACTTCTTGCTCGTTGAGCAGGCCGTAGGTCAGGATGATGACCTTGTGGCCGACCTCGGTAAGCTTGGCCGCGGCACCGTTGATTTCGATCTTCCCGCTACCGGGGGCACCACGAATGATGTAGGTCTCAAACCGCTGGGCGTTGTCGATGTCCAGGATCCAGACCGCTTCGTTGGGGCGCATGCCAGCAGCGACCAGCAGGTCCGCATCGATCGTGATCGAGCCGACGTAGTCGGGGTCGCACCGCGTGACGGTCGCGCGGTGGATTTTGCTGGTCATCATCTTTCTAAGCATGGTCTTGGCCTCCCTCAAACGAGGGGATTTCCCAAACATTATTGTAGGGCCGGTAAACCTTAACGTCGAGCCTGAAATGTCCTGCCTACGATGTCCCATGCCTATTCTATACAACGACTCAACCCGCCATGGCACATGATTCTTCCAAGTCAAAACTGTTTGTCGTTCTTGGCAACCAGCTCTTCCCGGTTGCTCACGTGCGTGACTTGAGCGTTTCGCGGGTTTTCATGGCCGAGGACGCGGGGCTTTGCACCTACATCAAGCATCACAAGCTCAAACTCGTCCTGTTCCTCAGCGCCATGCGGAGCTACGCCGACGAGCTGCGTGACGCCGGGCTGACGGTCCACTACGTCAGGCTCGATGAGCAGCCAGCCGGAGCCAAGGCCCCAAGCTACGAGCAGAAGCTAGGCGACTACCTCGACGACCACCAAGCCATTGACACGCTTGTCCACTACGAGATCGAGGACAAGTTCTTCGAGCACCGCCTGGCAACCTTCGCGGGCAAGCGCGGGCTTGATCTGAGTGAACAGCAGAGCCCAATGTTCCTGACCAGCCGTGTCCAGTTCACCGAGTACTTGGATGACGCCACTTCCGGGGGCGGTAAGCCCTTCATGGCCCGGTTCTACCAGAAGCAGCGCAAACGCCTCAACATCCTCCTCGAAGACAACGGCAAACCCGTCGGCGGCAAGTGGAGCTACGATGCGGACAACCGAAAGAAGCTGCCAAAAAAGATCACCATCCCCGAGACGAGCTACGCGAAGCCGACGGGCCATGTCCGCGATGTCGTTGAACTGGTTAACGAGCGCTTCGCCGACCACCCCGGCACACTCGACAATCTCAACGATATCTGGTTCCCCACGACGCGACGACAATCGCTCGCTTGGCTGCGCGAGTTTCTCGACAAGCGTTTCGACCGCTTTGGCGACTACGAAGATGCGCTGAGTAGCCGAGGCGACTGGCTCTTCCACAGCATGCTCAGCCCGGTCATGAACCTCGGCCTACTCACGCCTCAAAAAATCATCGACCGCGCATTAGAACACGCCGAGGCAAACGACATCCCCCTCAACGCGCTCGAGGGATTCGTGCGACAGATCATCGGCTGGCGAGAGTTCATCCGCGGCATCTATCAGAACTACTCGGATGAACAAGAAAACAAAAACGCCTTCGACAACCACCGCACCATGAAGCCCTGCTGGTTCACCGGAGACACCGGCATGCCCCCGCTTGATGACGCGATCAACAAAGCACTCCGCCTGGGATGGACCCACCACATCGAACGGCTCATGGTCCTCTCCAACTTTATGAACCTCTGCGAAATCAAGCCCAAACAAGCCCACGACTGGTTTATGCAGATGTTCGTTGACTCCTCTGACTGGGTGATGGGGCCCAACGTCTACGGCATGGGCCTGTGCTCGGACGGCGGGATCTTCTCGACAAAGCCCTACGTCTGTGGTAGCAACTACCTCTTGAAGATGAGCGACGATGGCAAAGGCGACTGGTGCGAGGTGGCCGACGGGTTGTACTGGCGGTTCATCGACAAGCACCGCTCGTTTTTTGAGTCCAACCCGCGCATGGCCGTGATGACCAAGAACCTGAACAAGATGGACAGCGAGCGCAAGCATCGCATCTTCACTAAGGCCGGCAAGTTCATCGCCGATGTCACGGAGGACAACTAATGCGCAAGGTTCTTGTTACCGGTGCAACGGGTTACATCGGCGGTCGGCTGGTGCCTCGGCTGATCGATCGCGGCGACGCGGTGCGCGTGCTGGTGCGCGACCGCGAGCGAGTTGCGGGACGGGCATGGGAAGGCATGGTCGATGTGGCGGTCGGCGATGTGCTTGAGCCCGAGACAATACGCGAGGCGCTCGAAGATATCGACACGGCCTACTACCTGATTCACGCGATGGGGGCGGATGGCGACTTTGCCGAGCGCGATCGACGCGGGGCGGAAAATTTTGGCTCGGCTGCAAAAGCCGCCGGTGTGAAGCACGTGATTTATTTGGGAGGTCTACAGCCGGATGATGATCAGCGGGCTTCGCCGCACCTGGCGAGCCGGGCGGAAACGGGGCGGGTGTTGGCCGAGCATGTGCCGGTGACGGAGCTTCGGGCTGGGCCGATCATCGGGTCGGGCTCGGCGAGCTTTGAGATGGTCCGCTACCTGACCGAGCGATTGCCGGCGATGGTCGCGCCCAAGTGGATTAAAAATATGGTGCAGCCAATTGCGGTGCGCGACATCCTCGCATACCTGCTGGCGGCCAGCGAACACGAGCCAGCGGGCGTGATCGATGTGGGCGGGGAGCAGCTCACCTTCCGCGACATGATGCATGGCTACGCTGGTGTGCGTGGCCTCAATCGCATTATCATCCCCGTGCCGGTGCTTGCGCCAAAGTTGGCTGCGCGCTGGGTCGGGTTTGTCACGCCGATCCCCAATCGCTTGGCGGTACCGCTCGTTGAGGGCGTCGTACAGCCGTTGGTCGTGAGTGATGACAAGGCCAAGCGTTTGTTTCCGCAGATCAAGCCGATCGATTACCGCACGTCTGTCGAGTTGGCCTTAGGCAAAATCGAACTGGGCGACATTGAGACGCGATGGTCCGGCTCGCTCGGGCAGGGCGAGACGCTGCAACTCGAAGACTCCAAGGGTATCGTCCGCGAACTGCGCCGCGTCCGTGCCGACTGCTCGGCCCAGGCGCTGTACCGCTCGTTCACGTCGTTGGGTGGTGAGCGTGGCTACCTCACCTTCAACTGGGCCTGGCGCTTGCGCGGCGCGATGGATGCGCTCGTCGGCGGCCCGGGCCTTCGCCGAGGAAGACGCCACCCCGACGAACTGCTGCCGGGCGAAGCGATGGACTTTTGGCGTGTCGAAGAGGTTGAGCCCAATGAGCGATTGACCCTTCGTGCCGAGATGAAACTCCCCGGCGAGGCCTGGCTGCGATGGGAAGTCTGCAACGAAAAAGACGGGTCGGTCTACCTCGATCAGACCGCCGCGTTCCGCCCAAGGGGTTTGCCCGGCCTGCTGTACTGGTGGTCGCTGTACCCGGTCCACTTGGTGATGTTTACCCGCATGGCAAGAGCCATCGCGGCGCGGGGCAAGCAACTGGAGGAATCGAGTCAGAAAGACTTTCACAGAGATCACGGAGGCACTGAGGGCACAGAGCAAGACAAAAAATCCACCGGCTTTTCTCCGTGACCTCCGTGACTCCGTGGCATCAGTGAAAAATTGCCGAGGTTTTCAATGCCCAATAGACAACAAGAGAATCAGCCCACCAAGACATGCCCGGTCTGCAATCGCGACTTCACCTGGCGCAAGAAGTGGGAACGCGACTGGGAGCAAGTGAAATACTGCTCCAAGGCTTGTGGAAAGAAGGGCGATGTTTTAGCCGCCAAGGACGCCAAGAGCGCCAAGTAAAGCCATTGCCTTAAACCTTGGCGTTCTTGGCGGCAATTGCTGGTTGTTTCACGGTGCCAA
>JARFRI010000276.1 GCA_029287335.1 Phycisphaera sp.
TGCTTGAACCGGCCCATCGCGGTAAGGGGCACGGGCTTGACGATGCCAATTTCGGCTGTCGCCGGTACTTCAAAGTTGTAGCCGTGGTTCTGTTCGTAGATCTGGCTGACGGTGACGACGGTCTCTTCACAACTGATCCAACTGCCCCATGGCGTCTGGCCGCCGGCACAGTTGTATTCAGTGCCCGCCAGCGAAAGATAATGACGAACGAGTTTTTGCTGCTTGGTATCGTAGACGAGCGTCGTCGTGCCGCCACAGATCGCGCCGACCGCGTAGCTCGAGTCATAGACGCGGCCCCACGGCAGGGTGCTGTACAGCTCGCCGTTCTTGCCAAACGCGCCGTTACTGTTGTCCGGCCCCTTGACCTCGTGATTGCGGACCAAGATAGTCAGGCCGTCCGGCCCGGGAAACGCGCCCATCCCATCGTGCCTGCCGGGAACCAGAAAGCCATCATCCATCTTCTCTCCGCGTTGAGAGATCACGCGATAGCTGAACTCGGCGGGTAAGTCGAGTAACCCATCGCGGTCTTTGATCAACGGGCCATAACCCACCGCATCCGACGCCTGCGCTAATGCGTTAGCGGGTGAGACCGAAACAAACGAACGCAGCCCAGCAAAGCCAGCGGTCACCGCGGCGGTATGGTTCAAGAATCGTCGTCGGCTTATAGGCATAGCATCGGATCTCCATGGGTCTGCGGGGGAATTACAAATACGACAGTATTGTAGACGCCCAAGATGCCCGTTTGTATCAACGCTAACGGGGTTCTATCTAAAAAAAACCAGCACCGCTCGGTACTGGCATTTATCCATGAAATGTTCCCTTAGCAGCTAAGGCAACGCGCTGGGATTAAAGCGATTCTCGGTCTCGCTGACATAGACTTCTCCAAACGTCATCTGCTCGGCATGACCATCGAGAAAGCCATACGCACTGATCGAAGCGAGGGAGTTGGGCTCCCCGCCGTGGGCGTCAATCTGCATCTCCGCAGTAGCGTTGGCGACTTGCGTCGCCCGATCGGGGTCGGGCCACTTCGATGGGTGGACGTGGTCGACCGCGGCCATCATGCCTTCGTAGCCATTGATGACGAAGTGGATCAATCGTCCCGGGGCGTTGACCCGATCGATACTCCCCGCAACACCGGGCAGCATCGTGGGTGAGAAATCAGGCGATAGATACTGATTAATCGCGTAGCTCGACTGGCGATACTTACCTATCACCGGCGTACCACCCTCAAAGTGAGAACTAGTGTCCAGCGGTGAGCGGGCGAGTAAGTTTTCGTCGTACTCTCGCAGGGCATCAAGCCATGAGCTCCCCATGCCCATGTGGCTTGTGCCAAGCATCTTGCCCTTGTTATCGACGAGGTACGCCCAGTGCGCGGTCTCGAGTTGGCGGATGTTAGAAAGACAGGCGGTGCGCTGTCCCGCTTGCCTTGCCTGACCCAGGACGGGCAGCAGGATTGCAATCAAAAGTGCGATGATCGAGATAGCGACGAGTAACTCAATCAATGTAAAAGCACGCGTTTTCATAGCGCAGAGCTCCTTTAGCCACGATAAAGCGGCGCTCAAATGAATCTATAAGAACGGTTTCAAACACGAGTCTGTGAGAACACGATCACGCCGGCGGGGCCCGGCCGCGCATGCGTTCCGGCGACGCGAGCTCGTCGAGGATCGATGACTCGAGCAGATAGGTCAGCTCATCAAGCTCACCAAGGTAGGGCGTGTACAGCGTGAGTGCGGGCGGGTCGGTCAGGTGTGACTTAAGGAAACAGATCGCGCAGTGCTTGGCCGGGTCAATTGGGCCAGGCGCCTGCCCATCGCCGACAGCGACATCACAGCAACTCGGTTTTGGCTTACAGCAAGACTCCGATTCGGTCTGGACCTGCTCGACCTCCGCACCGGGCAGCGTGACGATCCCTCGCGTGTGCCCGGGCATCACCAGCAACAACCAGCCTGAAAACCAGACCAGGACGATGAGCCGCAGCGAATTGGAACGAAGGATCATGTGCATTTTGCAGCGGTAACGTAACGAGTTGCCAGACGCGGGGCAACCCAAAGTGGTTACAGCATGGACAACCTCTTATAAGCAGAGGCACTACAATCTCTGCCCCCATGAACACGACAAGCGAACAGCCCAAATACCTCTTCCCCGCCATCGACCTGCGCGGCGGAAACGTCGTCCGACTGACCCAAGGCAACTACGACCGGCAAACAACCTACGGCGACAGCCCGCTAAGCCAAGCACAAGTCTTCGAGCAGGCCGGCAGCACCTGGCTGCACGTCGTCGACCTTGACGGCGCACGCACCGGCGAGATGGAACACCTCGAACACATCCGTTCAATCTGCGGACAAACAAAACTTAAAGTCGAAGTCGGCGGGGGGGTCCGCTCCGAAAAAGCGATCGATCAACTATTAAGCGCAGGCGTCGAGCGCGTCATCGTCGGCACCGCCGCGCTGCGCAACTGGGACTGGTTCACCAAGCTCGTCCACGAAGATGACTACCAACACCGCGTCGTGCTTGGCCTCGATGCGAAGGACGGCATGGCCGCCAGCGATGGCTGGGAACAGACCAGCGATCGCAGCGCCATCGACATCGCCAGGCAAGTCAACGGTTGGCCGCTCAGCGCAATTGTCTACACCGACATCGCGGTCGATGGCATGCTCACCGGGCCTAACGTTGAAGCCACCGCCGAGATGGCCGAGGCGACGGACGTGCCCATCGTCGCCAGCGGGGGCGTCGGCACGCTCGATCACCTGCGAACCCTGCGACAACTCAACGTCCAAGGCGCGATCATCGGTAAATCCCTCTACGAAAACAAATTCACCATCGACGAAGCGCTCGCCGCGTTCGAGAAATAAACCCATGGCCGAACACGAACACAACCACGACGAAGACAACCCGCTGCAAGGCTATTTCGATTGGCAGGTCACCACGCTCATGCTGGCCCACGACCTGTCCGATCCGATCCCTGCGGGCGATGAAGACGGCCACCACCAACGCCGACATCAGGTCGAGGACGAGGTCCGCACGCTCACGCTTGGCATCCTGCCTGAGCAATTCAAGCACGACGCCTCGCTCGCCTGGCCCCCGGAATTGATGATGTCCATCACGCGCGAGACCCTCAAAACTGCAACACGAATCGCAGGGATGACATGAACCGATCCATCGCAGCCGTGTTCCTCACGCTTCTAATCAGTTTCGCTTCGGGCGCCGCCGAGACCAAGCCCAACATCATCCTTATCGTCACCGACGACCAGGGCTGGGCTGACATTGGCTACCACAATGATGAAGTCCGCACGCCCAACATCGACAAACTTTGCAAGATGGGCGTGCAGCTTGATGCCCACTACGTTCAGCCGCAATGCACCCCGACACGCGTCGCGCTGATGACCGGCCGGTACCCCTCGCGCTTTGGCCCGCAAGCCACCTTCGCCAACAACAAGCCAGCCTTCCCCAAGGGCACGCTGACCATGGCCCAGATGCTTAAAGACCTCGGCTACGATACCGCACTCATGGGCAAGTGGCACCTGGGCTCATCCGCAAAACACGGACCCAACCACTTCGGCTTCGACTACAGCTACGGCTCACTCGCCGGGGCCGTCGGCAATTACAACCACGTCTACCGCATTGGCTCGCCATACGAGATCACCTGGCACCGCAACGGCCAAATCATCGACGGCTACGAGAACGGCACGCACACGACCGACTTGATCGCTGCGGATGCCATCCGTTTCCTTGAGAAGCAACGGGAAAAGCCATTCTTCCTTTATCTGCCTTTCCACGCCGTCCACCTGCCGATCTATGAAGAAGACGAGAAGTGGCATGAGATGAACGCGCATGTTGAAGATGGCGACCGCCGCGCGTTCCTCGCCGCGGCGTCGCACCTCGACGATGCGATCGGACAGATCATCAACGCGGTCGAGAACTCCGTCGCACTCGAAAACACCATCGTGATTTTCACCTCCGACAACGGCGGGGTGCATTGGGCACACCCCGGCAACGCGTACCCCGCGCCAGACCCCGCGATGAAAAAAGGTTTCAGCTCAAATGCGCCGCTGCGCGCCGGAAAGATCACGGCCTACGAAGGCGGCATGCGCGTCCCCGCGTTTATCACCTGGGTCGGCAAGCTCGAGCCCCACAAAATGACCGCTCGCATGCATGTAAGTGACTGGCTGCCGACACTCGCGGGGCTGTTGAATCCGCAGTCCGCGCAATCGCCCGACTGGGACGGGCAAAACGTCTGGCCGCTGCTTACGGGCAAGCAAAAAAAATACGAAAAGCCACGCACGATCTACACCACATGGAACAACCGTACCTGGGAAGCGCTACACCACGGCGACATGAAAATCGTCCGGCAAAAGGGCAAGCCCTGGCAACTCTACGACCTCGCGAAAGACCCGATCGAGAAAAACAATCTGGCGAAACAAATGCCCGGCAAGGTCGCCGAATTAGTTACTTTGTACAAGGCCGAAAAAACCAAAGACGAATAAGCAGGGCGTCCAAAGCGATTCACCCCGGCATCTGCTCAAGCATCCGTTGTATGTAACGCAGCGCGTTGAGCTCCAGCCGAACCTGCGAGGCCTTGCCCGCATCGAGTTCTGCATCCAGGAGCTGGGCAAGCTTTTTTAAATACATCCCGCGCTGCCCGGTTGCCCAGGCACGCAAGCGATCCAGCTCCGCTTGGTTGTCTGACGCGATCGCATCCTCCATCTCTTCACGAACCTCCATCACCTCCATGAGCAAGTCCGGCGGTAGCTTGTCCTTATCCTCGGGTAGTTCAAGCCCCGATAGTCTTAGCAAGGCCTTGGCCCGCAGTTCCGGATCGCTGAGCACCCGGTAGCTATCGGTCAACTGTGACATCATTTCAACCGCCTCGGCCTGCTCGATCGGGTCGACGAACCGGTCTGGGTGATGCTCAGCCGACGCCCGCAGAAACGATTGACGCAACGCCTGCTCGTCCATCGCGAATCGCCGTGATACACCAAGAATCTCAAATGGATCAAACTCGCTCATAGGACCAAGTCTAAACGCACAGGCCGGCCGTCGCAGCCTCGATCAGTTCGCTACAATGTTTAACCGCCGCGGGTGTGGCGAAATTGGCAGACGCGCCAGATTTAGGTTCTGGTGGGGTAAAACCCGTGTAGGTTCAAGTCCTATCACCCGCATTGATACGCTGTCCCGCCACAGGTTGGACAAACCGCAAGATCGATTCGACAGATTCAGCGACCTCGCTATACTGTCCGATCGCACCCAAGCCCGGGTGGCGGAACTGGCAGACGCGCCACGTTGAGGTCGTGGTGGGAGTTAAATCCCTTGGAGGTTCGAGTCCTCTCCCGGGCATTCAAGTCTTTCCTAAATCAGTGCTTGTCTCGCATCTCCGCCCGATGATCTAGATTTACCCGGCAAGATCCAAAACACGCTTCTCAAAGCCCCATTCAGGCCCCAGTTATACATAACATGCATTATCGGACCTCAGAAATGTTTCCGGGTGTGGTGCTATATTGCTGTTATGAAGCTCGCCTTTTTCAGCACTAAGCCCTATGACAAACGTTTCTTCGAAGCCGCCAATCAATCCACAGATCACGAACTGACATTTTACGAAACCAAACTGACCCAGGCCACCGCGTCGCTCGCAGATGGCTTTGATGGTGTCTGTGTCTTCGTCAACGACCCGCTCGATGAGCCGACCCTTGAAACACTCTCGGCCCAAGGCTGCAAGCTTATCCTGCTGCGTTGCGCGGGCTTCAACAACGTCGATCTCAACGCCGCCGAGCGTCTTGGTATGACCGTCTGCCGTGTGCCGGTCTACTCGCCGTTTGCGGTGGCCGAGCACACCGTCGCGCTGATCCTCACGCTCAACCGCAAGGTCCACAAGGCCTACAACCGCGTCCGCGACGGCAACTTCGCCATCGACGGGCTCATCGGCTTCGACCTCCACGATAAAACCATCGGCATCGTCGGCACAGGCCGAATCGGTCAAATCCTCGCTAAGATCTGCATTGGTTTCGGCATGCATGTTCTAGCTCATGACTTGCACCCAAACCCCAAACTTCAAGACATGGGCGTCACCTACGTCCCTTTCGACGAACTCATTAAAAAGTCTGATATCGTCTCGCTTCTCTGCCCGCTTACCCCGAAGACCCACCACCTCATTTCAACCGACGTCGTCGAACATATGAAGCGTGGCGTCATGCTCGTCAACACCTCCCGTGGCGGGCTCATCGACGCCAAAGCACTCATTAAAGGCCTCAAGTCCGGCCGCATCGGATCGGTCGCCCTGGATGTCTACGAAGAAGAAGGCGACGTCTTCTTCGAGGACCTCTCCGATCAGGTCCTACAAGACGATGTCCTCGCCCGACTGCTGAGCTTCCCCAATGTCTTGATCACAAGTCACCAGGCCTTCTTCACCAAGGAAGCGATGGAGCAAATCGCTCGCACGACCCTCAACAACGCCTCGGGCTACTTCATCGGTAATATCGACGACGCCAACCGCGTGAGGCGCTAGTCCACTTATTCACGCCTAGTCCAAGACAGCATTCAATTTAATAAAGGATCGCCATGCCCCGAGCCTGCCTACCCCTATTCACCGCCCTGCTCTGCACGCTCGCGATTTGTGTCGCCCGCCCCGCCGTAGCTGCCGACCGCCCCAACATCGTGCTCATCATGTGCGATGACATGGGCTTTTCAGACATCGGCTCCTACGGCGGCGAAGTCGCGACACCAAACCTCGACAAGCTCGCCAACAACGGCATCCGCTTCCGTACCTTCTACAACAACGCCAAGTGCTGTCTCTTATACACATCTGACGCTGCCGACGATCC
>JARFRI010000385.1 GCA_029287335.1 Phycisphaera sp.
CCGCGCCGAGCCCCACCAGCAGCAGCTCCCAGGGCAGGTCGTGCTTGATGCCCTGGTTGAACTTCTCGCTCACGTCGCTGGGCGAGACGGTGGTCATGGTGCTTTGCTTGTCCGGGTCGCTCTGGGTTTGAGCGAGCAAGATCGTGAGTGTGCTGGCAAGGTTGAGCATCAGGCGGCCTCCGTCGTGTCGTTGGGGTCGCGGGTGGAGGTGGGGTTGTGGGCGTCGTGGTCGAGGTCTTCGATCAGGTGCTGGATGACTCGGCCGGCGCGTTGCTTGACCTGCTCATCGGTGTCGTTGAGGGACATCTCTGCGACGAGGCGGGCGAGTTGGAGGACGCCCAGTTCATCAATGAGCCAGAGCGCGGAGATGCGGTGCGGGGCCCGGTTGTCGCCGAGCATGCGGGTGAGGGAGGGCAGGGCGTCTTTGGCGCGTAGTTCGAGCAGGGCCTTGATGGCGTTGGCGCGGGGGCGCTGCTCGGTCTCTTGGGCGATGTTGAGGAGCTTGTCGAGGTTGGCTGCGGCCTGGGTGTGGTCGAGGGCTTCGATGGCGTTGGCGCGGATACGGGTGTCGTCGTGCTCGATCGCCAGTTGCAGGGCTTGTTTCGCGGCGTCCGAGGTGCAGCCGGCCAGGCCTTTGATCGCGCTGGCGACGATGCGGACATCGTCGCTGGTACACAGTTGTAGCAGGGCGTCCTCGAAGAAACTGCCTTGGTTGAGCGCGGCGACGATGACCAGGGCGCGGATGCGGGTGTCCGGGTCACGCGAGGCTAAGCGGCTGCTGAGGTGGCGGTGAAAGTCGTTGTCGATTTTGATGAGTGCTCGGCCCGCGGCGATGCGTCGCTTGGGGTCCAGCTTGGGCCAAGACGCCCAGAGCCGATCAAAACCCAGCGGAGCAAGCTGCTTGGCGGCGACGCGGCGGATGGAGGGGTGCCGAGAGTTCACGAGGTCGGCGAGGATGCGGGGCAGGCCGACGTAGTCGCACTGGATGAGCTGCCACAGCGCGCTGCGGGCGATCGCGGGCTCGGGGTCGCTGGTGAGCAGGGCCAGCGCGTCTTTCGCGTTTTCTGCGGCGGGCTGGTCTTGGGGTGTCCTGGGCTTGGACAAGGCGAGCAGGCGACGCAGCACGGCCAATCGGGTCGCGGTGTCGGTCTTGCTGGCTAGCGTGGCAAGGCGAATGACCTGTTCCTGGCGATCGTCCGGGGAGATGGCATGGAGGTAGTGGGGCAGCCAGCGCTGAGCATGGCCGGGCATCTGATGGAGCTGCTGGGCGTCGGGCCAGTGGGTGTGCGCGCGGTGGATCTTTTTGAGTGCCTGCCGCGTCGCGGGCAGCGAAAGGCAGTGGCCCATCGAGAGCGACTCGTCGAGCTTCTGGCTGCTCATGGCTTGGGCCAGTGCTGCTCGGCAGGTGTCGGCCAGTTGGCGTGTGCCAATGAGTATGAATAAGGCCCGCCGCGTCGCGGTGCTGGGCTGGTCGCTCAGTAAGGCGTTGAGTGGCTCGATCGCGGCGTGCTCGGGGCGGCTCAAGGAGGCTTTGACTTCATGCATCGGCCGAGGCAGCAGCCAGAGCATGGCAAGCAGTAGGGCGGGGTGCTCGTGCCGGTTGTAGAGGACGACGGCCTGCTCGACCGCTTCGACCAGGAACTGGGCGCTGACGGCATCGAAGTGCGGCGGCTGGGTCGTGTCCTGCGGACAGGAGGCGCGCTGGGCCAGCTTGGTGATGCATCGGCCGGCCTGGTCGCGGATGGGGGCTTCGCTGTGCCGACACAGGGCGGTGACGAGGTAGGCCAGGCGTGCGGAGCCGGCCTGCTCGACGATGGTCAGGGCGTTGCTTGCTGCGGGGGTGCTCTTGCCGGCGGCCCGACGGATTGAGGTCGAAAACTGGTCCGCCCGCTCGACCAGGCGCTCTTTGAGCAGGACCGGCAGGCGGTGGTACTCGCTGACCAGCGACTCGACGCCGTTGGCTTTGCCACGGTGCAGCATCGCCAGGCCCAGGTCCGTCAGCTCGTCGGGCATGGCATGGGGCAGGGCGGCGGACAGCGCCTGGTCAATGACCTCGTTGCGCTGCGCGAGGATCGCGGGCAGGATGTCTCGAATCCGGGGCATGGGGGCTTGGGCCGGGGTTGAAGAGTCAGATCGCCGTTAGGTTGATTATCGGCCTTCCTCCCCGGATCGCTGTAAACCCTAGCCAGATGTCCGGTTACCACGCGGTGTGATCAGGACTTGGCCTGAGGCGGAGTGAAATCTGTCAAATTTGCTCCAAAAACGAGACATCGCGCTTCCAATTGCGTCAGTGAATACTATAATCGTGCTTTGGCCTGAAATTGTCTCTGACCGGGGGCGTCTAGATTCAGGTCTAACTGCTTTATTAACCACCAGATATAGGGGTTGTTGACATGACTATCAACAGCAAATCACCCATCGCGAACATTCCCAAGCTGATGCTCTACAAGCGCCCGCTTCACCCAGAGCTCTTCTCCTTCAAGGCCCGACGCGTTGATCGCCACGGCGACTACGAGGTCGAGACCTGGCTGGTCAACGGCGGACACGTCGTGCGCTTTGTCCTGGACGGCCAATCGCTGGTCGAAGCGGTCCTCGAGGGCAACGACCACCTACCCGAGTCCAACCTCGCCCACGCTCTGCCTTGCCTTGGCGAGAAGGAGTACGAGTACGAGGATGAAGGCCCGGTCGCCTACCTCACGACCCTGCAGACCGAGTCGCTCACCGAGAACCTCTACCTGGCCACCTACCGTGAGATGCGGGAGTTCGCCACCGAGGTCGGCGCCCTGCAATTCGAGCACGAAACCCCCGCGGGGCCGAACCTGTACGTGCTGGACTGCCAGAAGTACAAGAACGAGTTCCACGTTCAAGGCTACCACCTGACCGCGAGCAACGGCAACGTGCTGCGGACCCAGTCGGTCTTCGAAATCCGCCAGTAAGCTCGGCGATTACTTAGCAACCCTTCAAGCACCGCCACCTCGGCGGTGCTTTTCCATGCAGTAAACCCTAGCATTAGACGTCCTGCTGTTATCCTCAATTCATGGTGACCCTCATGCGAAATCGTTTCCCGAGCCCAGCCGTATGCCTGAGCGCTTTGCTCGGCGTGCTGTGTTTTTCACTGCCTCAGGCCGTGGGCGATGACCTCGAAGGCTTGAACCTGCCGACCTACCGCGATCGCGACGGCTTCGGTCTGGGGATCACGACCTACAGCCTGCAGACCGAGGCGAATCTTCTCGATGGCGAAGCGCCCGAGCACGCCATCGAGTTGGCCGGCCTGCTCCAGGCACCCAAGGGTGAGGATGTGCTCTGCTTTAGCACAACGATGGTCGTGAAGTCGGCCGAGGACGCAAAGGGCCGCGACCTGCTATTGCCCCAGCGCAAACGCAACTCGGATAAGTCGTATCTGGCTCTCGTGCCAAGCCTGACGTACAAGGACAAGCGCGGCGACCCGCTGAAGCTCTGCCTCTCCGAGCTGGATTCGATTGCACTCAACCGACCGGGCACCGAGGTGGATGAGTTGGTCGTGGCGGCGACGGCCTTGATTGTCAAGAAGCGCCAGACCGAGGAGATCCCCGCAGAAGTCACCGGCCGATACGTCGGCATCGGCTTGGGCACCAGCGTGCAGGTCAGCTCGATCGAGGCCGACAAGAAACGGGTGATGACGGTCAAGCTCACCGTTAAACACGCGGGCACCAAGGACCTGCCGGTTATCGAGGCGGTCTACGCCTTGGATCAGCGTGGCAAGAAATTGGGTGGTGGGCGATGGGCCAACGAGTTGGAACTCTTCAGCAAACGATACGAAGTCGAACTCGTCTTCCCACTCACCGGCGACGAAAAATCAATTGCTCAGTTTGAGATCGTGCTCGCGACGAAATACGAGGTTCAGGAGATTGAATTCACGATCGAAGATTTGTTTAAGCGGTGAGTTCGTGAGCGATCGTGTTTAAAGCAACGCTGCGCTTCACCACGGAGGCACAGAGTTCACGGAGAACACAGAGCAAGGCAATTCCTATTTGGAGACAACAATGGACCGGGAGCAACTCAACTTATAAACGGAGCAGGTGATTGGTGCAGCGATTGAGGTGCATCGTGAGCTTGGTGCGGGTTTTCTAGAATCAACTTACGAGCGCGCGTTATCAATTGAATTGGATCTGCGCGGGATCAAGCATCGCGTGCAATTGCCTTGTTCCTTGAAATATAAGGGTAAAGATATTGGTGAAGGTAAGCTCGATCTTTTGATTGAAGATGTGTTGGTGGTTGAACTGAAAGCGGTCAAAGAACTGGCCGAGGCACATCAAACGCAGGTACTCGCCTACCTCAAAGCAACGGGAAACCCGCTCGGACTACTTATCAACTTCCACAGCACGCTTCTCAAAGACGGCGTGCGTCGAGTCATCCTCGACTAACGAAAGCACATGCCTTGCTCTGTGCCCTCTGTGTTCTCCGTGCCTCTGTGGTGAAGCGAAGCGCTGTCTTGCCTCACCCCGGCAACTCGATCGTGAACTCGCTGCCCTTTCCCAGTTCGGTGTGCAAGGTCAGTTCCCCGCCGTGCTCTTCGATGATGCGGCGGGTGGTGGGCAGGCCTAGGCCCGTACCGGTGCGCTTGGTTGAGAAGTAGGGCTCAAAGAGTTTGGCCTTGACCTTGTCCGCGATGCCCGGGCCGGTGTCGATGATGTGGATGCAGAGTTTTTTGCCGTCTTTGCCGTCTTTGCCGGTGGATCGGCTGGTGCGGAGGATGAGTTCGTTGGCGCCGCCGTGGGGTTGTTTGTCTTTCTTGGCGTCGACCATGGCGTGGATCGCGTTGATCATCAGGTTCAGCGTGGCTTGTTTGAGTAGCGATGGGTCGGCGTTGGCCGTCGGCGGGCTGGCCTCGAGTTGGCACCGCAGCTTGATCCCCGCCTCGCTGGCCTGGGGCTCGAAGAACACGCCAAGCTCATCGACCAGCGCGTTGATGTCCGTCTTTTGCGTGTCCAACTCGATCCGTCCAGCGAACCGTAAAAAATCCTCAAGGATCTCACGCAGCCGAACGGCCTCTCGGCCGAGCGTGCCCAGCCGACGGCGGACCTTGCCCGCTTGCTCAGCGATGGCCGGCTGGTCTTCCACGGCTCGTTCGATGTCCGCCGCGTCTTCTTGCAGGAGCTGCACGTTCAGCCCGATGGTCGACAGTGGGTTCTTGATCTCGTGGGCCAGCCCACGCGTCATCGTCGCCTGCTCGGCCAAGCGTTCGTTGGCCCGGGCATCCCGCTCCAGTTCCTTGACCTTCCGCTCGGTCCGCCGAGAGAACAGCCAAGCCCCCGGAATCGCCAAGAGCAGACCAACAGCAATGCCGAGGAAGAACCAGTTCATGTATGGAGTTTAATTGAGCGAAGCGATGTTAGCCGCCGGGCTTGTCCCGGCGCTGGCTTGAGACTGCGCGATCGCCGGGACAAGCCAGGCGGCTAACGAATTTACGCGTACCCACCCGAGCCGCGGGTCCGTGTGCCGTACAGGTATTCTTGCAGGTAGTGGATCTCGGCCTGTTGGTTGTCCATGGCCCAGGCGTTGGCGTCGCCGATGGAGACGACGCCGACGGCTTTGCCTTCCTCGTCGACAACGGGGAGGTGGCGGACGCGTTTGTCGCGGAAGGTCAGCCGGGCCTGTTCGACGGTGGTGTCGGGCCGACAACAGGCGACCTCGGTGGTCATGACCTGGCCCACGGCGACCTTCTCGGGGTCTTTCTTCTCGCCGATGATCCGTTGGAGGATGTCGCGCTCGGTGAAGATCCCCGCGAGTTGGTCGCACTCGGGATCGACGACGAGCAGCGCACCGATGCGGTGTTTGTTCATCAGGTTGGCGGCTTCCATCACCGTGGCGGTCGGGGCGATGGAGAGGAGGGTTTGCGATTTCTTGGCCAAGAGTTCGGCAACGGTGGACATGGCAGGCTCCGAGTGGATAAGGCGATACGTATAACGTACCACGTTGCGCGAAGATTCCAAGTGTTTATGGATTTTTGCCATGTGGCCGGACGCCGCTGCCCTGACGTTTGGTGATCGTGTCGCCTAGCTCGGCCCGGGCCAACTCGACAATTTCCATCATTCGCTCGACGACTTCGGGATGCTGGTCGGCGAGGTTGTTGGACTCGCCGATGTCGTCTTTGAGGTTGTAAAGGGATAGGCCGATCTTCGGGAAGTCCTGCTTGCCGGGGTGGCCGTCCTTGCCTTGGGTGACGACGCGTCGCCACTTGTGCGGGAGGTGGAGCTTCCAGTCGCCGACGCGGACGGCCTGGAGTTGGCCGCCGTAGTAGTAATAGAACTTCTCGTAGGGGGTTTGGTCGGTCTTGCCTTTCAGGATTGGCAGGATGTTGTGTCCGTCGAGTTTGAGCTTGGGTAGCTCGGCCCCGGTCACTGCTACGATGGTGGGGAGGATGTCCATGGTGCTAGTCATGGCATTGGATTCCTGTCCGGCGGGGAAGGTGCCGGGCATGGAGAAGATGCCGGGGACGCGGACGCCGCCTTCGAAGGCCGTGCCCTTGTCGCCGCGCAGTGGGCCGGTCTCGCCGGCTTCGTTGCCGAACTTCTGCCATGGCCCGTTGTCGCTGGCAAAGATGACCAGCGTGTTCTCGCGCAGGCCGAGTTGGTCGAGTTTGTTGACGACCTGGCCGACCGAGTCATCGATCTCGGCGATCATGTCGGCGTACAGTCCGTTGCCCGTCGAGCCCTTGAACTTCTCGCTCGCGGCGATGGGCACGTGCGGGTGCGAGTAGGCGAGGTACAAGAGGAACGGCCCATCTTTCTTGCGATCGATGAAGTCGAGGGCCCGCTTGGTGTATCGCGGGGTCAATGAGTCCTGACGCGGGTTGGTCTCGGTGGTCTCGGTGCCCTCGATGACGGGCAGGGGTGGCCAGTTTGGGTTGCCGATGACGCCGCGGTCCTGGTCGCCGTAGTGCCAGGGCCACATGTCATTGGAGTAGGGCAGGCCGAAGTATTCGTCGAAGCCGTGGCTGGTCGGCAGGGCGTGTGGCGTGTGCCCGAGGTGCCATTTGCCGATCGCGGCGGTGGCGTAGCCCAGGGGTTTGACCAGTTCAGCGATGGTGGTTTCGTCCGGGTGCAGCCCATGCTTGGAGCTAGGCCCTAGTGCGCCGCGGATGCTGACACGCTGGGCGTAGCAGCCGGTGATCAGCGACGATCGGCTGGCGGAGCACACGGCCTCGCTGACATAAAAACTCGTGAAGCGCATCCCGCTGGCGGCGAGTTTGTCGAGGTTGGGCGTCGTGCAGATCGTCGAGTCGTATGAAGAGAGGTCGGCGTAGCCCATGTCGTCGGTGAAGAGGATGACGACGTTGGGGGGCGTGTATGTTTCCGTTTGCGCGGGGGTGGCGCAACCGAGTTGGATCAGAAAACAAACGACGAAGAATGCGATGAATGAGAAGTGCTTCATAGGAACAGGATATCTGTAAATGGATCAAGCCCATGGTGAGGTGGATGCTTTTTGTCGTGTTTGAGTTGAATCCCAATGAGTTTTTAGTGCTGTGTACGAACTGCCGAGTCGATTATAATCTGCTAATCGGCACACAGCTTGCCTATGCAAGCTTTGTGGCACCCAATCATGGTCAACACAACGTCATGGTGCTTCGCAACTTAACGCGGGATTGCGGAAACACAAAACCTCGGGCTCGGTGCGGTGAGCGATGATTATGTCGATCAACTGCTATACGC
>JARFRI010000153.1 GCA_029287335.1 Phycisphaera sp.
TTCATTAACCCCTTGCTATAGGAGACTTAGCAATGACAGCACGTCAGACCAAACAAAAACCCCCACCTTTTGGGCAGGGGCTGCTTGTTTGATTCGTTGGCGAGTCGTTGAAGCCTTCGTAAGTAGCTTACTTGACTTCGACGTCGGCGCCGGCTTCCTTGAGGGCCGCAGCGACCTTCTCGGCTTCTTCCTTATCGACGCCTTCTTTGACGTTCTGAGGAGCGCCTTCGACCATTTCCTTGGCTTCTTTGAGGCCCAGGCCGGTGGCTTCGCGAACAGCCTTGATGACCTGGATCTTCTTGCCGCCGTCACCCTTGAGGACGACATCGAAGGAGGTCTTCTCTTCGGCTTCTTCGGCGGCCGCTGGGCCGGCCATCATGACGCCGCCGCCAGCAGCAGGCTCGATGCCATACTCGGACTTGAGGTAGTCGGCCAGGTCCACGGCGTCCTTGAGGGTCAGGCCCACAATGGATTCGGCCAGGGTTTTGAGTTCTGCGGAGACTTCAACGGTTGCGGTAGCTTCTTCGGACATAATTCACATTCCTATCTTTACAAGTCGATCACGAGAGGTCGGGACACGGCGTCCGTCTTTAACCCAAGGGCCAGTCGCAAATCGGGGGTTGTCAAATCGTTTGCGCGACAAGTCGCGGCGCTTCATATCACGCTTTGCCGATGGTTTCGCCGGCTTCCAGTTTTTCCTGAATGGTCTTGAGGATGCCAGCGATGTTGCTGGCCGGGCTCTTGACGGCGCCGACGAGGTTGCGTGCGGGGGAGAGGAGCAAGGTGACGATGGTCGCCTGTGCTTCGTCCTTGGTCGGGTACTTACTCAGCACGTCGATCTGGTCGGGGCCGAACTTGATTCCGTCCAACAGGGCGCCGCGGAACTCGAGGGTGTCGAGCTTCTTGGCCCAGTCGACGAGCTCACGAGCGACGTTGACGACGCTGGTGTCTTCGGAGACGGAGTAGACCAGGGCCGATGGGCCGTCGAGCAGCTCGGAGAGGCCTTCTAGGTCGGTGCCGTCAAAGGCTCGCTTGGCCTGGCTGTTCTTGACGACGGTGACCTTGATGGACTTGCCGGCCAGATCGTTGCGGAACGCGTTGTTGTCGTTCGCTTCCATCCCGCGGACATCGACGAGGATCGCCGCGGTCAGGCCTTCAAAGCGGCGCTTGTAGTCTTCGGTGATCAGGTTTTTTACGGGCTTACTCATTGCTAATCCTGCCTTTCATATGGCGGGGGCAGTTGGTTGTGTATTTGACGCGGCAAGCCGCGGCGATTCATGTTGGTTTAAGCGCTTCGCATGAAGCACCTCGGCTTGGCGCGTATGCCTTACACCTGCACGGCGACGGCTGGGGTCATCGTGGCGGAGAGCGTGACGCGTTTGATGTAAGCGCCCTTGGAGGACGCGGGCTTGATCTTGACGATGTGGTCGATCATCGTCTGGATGTTTTCGGTCAGTTGCTCGGGGGTAAAGCTCTGCTTGCCGACGGGCACGTGGATGTTGCCACCCTGGTCCTTGGTGCGGTACTCGACCTCACCAGCAGCGAATTCTTTGACTGCTTGGGCGACGTTGGGGGTCACCGTGCCGGCCTTAGGCGAAGGCATCAGGCCCTTAGGGCCCAGCTGCTTACCGAGCTTGGCGACGACACGCATCATCGCGGGTTCAGCGACGGCGACGTCAAAGTCGACCCAGCCGCCTTCGATCTTCTTGACCAGTTCGTCGCTGCCCGCTTCGACCGCGCCGGCGGCCTTGGCTGCTTCGATCTTGTCATCGGGGACAAACGCGATGACGCGCTTGGACGCGCCGCCGACACCATGGGGTAGCGAAATCGCGCCACGCAGCATCTGGTCGGCTTGCTTAGGATCAACGCCCAGGTGCATGCACAGGTCGACGGTTTGGTCGAACTTGGCTTTGCCGAAGGACTTGACTCGGTTGACCGCTTCAACCAGCGGGACGGGGTCGTTGGTAGCGCGCTGGGCGTCGGCCTTGTAACGCTTACCGGGTTTGCGAGATGGCATAACAGTTTCCTTTCGAGTTGCCTTCGGCATGATTGCCGGGTTGGGCGCGTCTCCCACGATTCACCGCTCGTGGTTGGCGGGTGTTGATTGTCGTCATTTAAGCCGCTTGCGGCTTAGCAAATCGATTGTTCGGTGCTAAGCCGCAAGCGGCTTTGGTTTAGTCGATCACGTCGATGCCCATGGACCGGGCGGTGCCGGCAATGGTTCGCATCATGGCCTCGGTGCTGTGGCCGGTGAGTTCTTTGCCTTTTTCTTCAGCGATCTCGCGGAGCTGGGCACTTGTGACCTTGCCGACCTTGGTCTTGTTGGGGACGCCCGAGCCCTTTTCGACGCCGGCGGCCTTGCGGACCAAGACAGCGGCCGGTGGGCTCTTGACTTCGAACTCGAAGCTGCGGTCCTTGTAGACCGTGATCACGACGCCGACGGGTGTACCCTTGAGTTGGGCGGTGGCGGCGTTGAACTGCTGGATGAACTGGCCGGGGTTGACACCGTTAGCGCCCAAGGCCGGACCGATGGGTGGCGCGGGGGTGGCGGTGCCGCCGGGGGCCACGATCTTAAAGACGGAAGTGATTTCTTTCTTGGCCATGATTGGCGTCCTGTCTGCGTTTGGGTATTGGCGTGCATCACGCGCGGCGTGATGCAGCGAGCCGAGCAATATAACAAGTTGGCCCCACGGTAGCAAGCGGGGTAGGGCCTTAACAAAACCCGGTTTTCGAGGCCGTTTAGCGGGCGACGCGCAGCGTCCCGTGTTGGTGGCTCAAACGACTCGCACGGGACGCTACGCGTCGCCCGCAAACACGGGGTCAGGCATCGCTGTCTTTTGCCGCCGCCTTCTCAGGTGCTGGCGGCTTGGGCGTTGCCGTCTTCGGCTCGTCGCTCATGCGATTGACCTTGCCCAACACTTCGGGCAGATCGATGCCCGCTTGACTCGCCAGTTCATGCATCGGCGGTAGCGAGCCGATCAGGCTGGACAGGAAACCCGCAGTCGAGCGTTCGCCGTTGCCGCCTTCGCTGTCCCACACGGTGATCTTGTCGATCTTGAGGTTGGACACGGCCTTGACCTGCTCGCGGACCAGCTCTGGCAGCTTCTCGATGATCAGCAGCGATGGCGCGAGCTGCGGGTTGTCGCCGGCCATCTTGATCATGCGTTCGTAACCCGCGGCCTTACTTTCGAGCACCTTCTTGATGCCCTCCGCCTCGGCGTTGTACTTGGCCAGCGTCGCGTCGGCCTCGCCCTGTGCGATCCGTCGAATCCGCTCGGCCTCGGCTTCCGCATCGATCTCCACCTGCTTACGCTCGATCATCTGCTTGGCCAGGACTTCCTTCTCAAGCCTTGCAAGCTCTTGCTCCTTCTCGGCGACCAGCACATCCTTGGCCGCGTTGGCCCAAGCCACTTCGCCGCGGCGCTTGGCGTCCGCTTCCTTCTCGGTCAGCGTCGCCTGGTACTCGGCGATCTTGGCCTTGGACGTGTTCTCGCCCTCGACCGCATTCGCCTCCAGCGACGCCACCTCGACACGCTGGGTCGCCTCGGCCTGCTTCTTACCCTGTACGGCAAGTGCGGCCTGCTCTGCGATCGCGATCTCCTGACTACGCCCCGCCTCGGCCTCGCCCGTAATCCCTTCCGCCTCGAGCTGCGACACGTTGATCCGCTGGTCGCGCTCGGCCGCCTTCTGACCGATGTCCGACTGGGCGACCTGCTGGGACACCGCGACCTCGCGCTCCCGGTCCGCGTTCGCCGTGCCGATCGCGCCTTCCC
>JARFRI010000176.1 GCA_029287335.1 Phycisphaera sp.
GTGCTCGATCGGGTTGCCGTAGGCGTTGAGCAAGGTGGTGTACCAGTTGCCCAAGGTCTTGTGGCCGTCGGCGCCGTACTTGGGCAGACGGATATAGCGTCGGCCGATGTTCAGCGGCGTGTTATCGCCGGCCATGACAACGAAAGGCCACTCGGTGCCTTGGCTGTGGTGCGTTTCGCCGTTGTCCGGGAAGTACACCAGGACGGTGTTGTCGAACATGCTGCCCTTGCCATCGATCTCTGGTGTGGCCTTGAGACGGGCAACGATCTTCTCCATGAGCAGCGCGTGCTGGCTGCGGACGCCGTCGCGGATGTCCAGTGCTTCCATCCCGCCAAAGCCCTTGCCGTGGCCGACGTCGTGCAGGTTCACGTTTTCGTTTTCGATCTTTTTCAGGCCGGTGTACGTCGTGCCCAACTCGTCGGCGGTGAAGGCGACGACGTTGGTCATCCCCGAGATCAGTGTCGAGAGCAGGATCTCGACAAAGCCGTTCTGACGATCGATCGTGCTCACGTCGTCGGCGTAATAGTTCTTGCTCAGATCGGGCATGGCCTTGCGGATCTGCTGGGCCATTGCTTCGACCTGTTGATCCCGCTGGCGGATGGCCTGGAGCGACTCGGCGTAGTTGCCGACCTTGGCCTGCTCAATACCTTGCAGGTCGCTGGCGATGCCCGACTCGTTGCCCGCAACGAACTGGAGCACCTGGCGGTCCAGCTTGTAGAGCACCTTGGCCGCCTCGTCGTCCGACACGGACTTGAAGAGCTCTTGCATCGCGATCGCAGGTGAGCCGAAGGCGTAGTTGGGCTGCTGGGCACCGCGGGCGCTGAAGCCCTTCTCGATGCCGTTGATATTGCCGCGCGAGTTGCCGCCGCCGTTAGGGAAGCAGGCCAACTCGATGTGCTCGAACGGCGAGGGGAAGAGCTTGGCCAGTTCGAAGTCAACGGTCGCCCACTTGATCGAGCTGAGCCGTTCGTTGGCCTTGTACGCACCCAGCGACGAGCACCAGGTGTGGTGACCGGTGGTACACATCTTGCCCGACAGGCCTTGGAGGATGGTCAGGTTGTCGGCGTGCTTGGCCAGCGGTTCCATCCAGCTCGGCAGCGTTTGGCCGTCGAGATCGATGCTGAAAGCTTGCTTGGCTTTCTCTTTTTGCAGCGTTTGCTCATCAAAGCTCGGCAGCCTGAGGGAGTCCGGCAGCAGGCCATTACCCTTGTGCATGAAGATGAACCGGGTCGGGGCCTTGTCCGGGCTGGCCAGAGGCGAGCCGGCGTCCGCGAGCAGGTGTCGTGGCAGGAGTGTCGAACCGCCAGCAGCACCCAGTGCATACAGGCCGGCTTTAATCATTTCGCGTCGGGTTGGCATCCGTGAATCCTTTGCTTGGTTTTAAGTCAGATCGGACACGCTGCTGTAAAAACAGCACATCATCCTTCTAACGTCCAATACGCAATGTCAGGCTTGGCCCGCTCCCATCGTGTCCGATGGGCCATCTTTGGGGGGCGATCAGGCGGGGTCTTGGCAGTTTCTACGTATCAAACATCCCTTTTCGGCCAGTCAGACACGGTTTAGCCGCATCAAGCGTCCGAGACTCCTTCATTAGATCTGACGCTAGAAACGAACAATCGTTATCCAATATTATCAAATATTGCCATCTATTTTTACAAAGACAAGCAAAAGTGATGCCTAAACGAGGATTTCTTTGACCACGTGCGCCTCCTCGACGCCGGTGAGCCGCTGTGACAGGCCTTGGAACTTGAAGCTCAGCCGGCCGTGATTGATGCCCATCTGGTTCAAGATCGTGGCGTTGAGGTCGCGGATGTGGACGCTCTGGTCCACGACGTTGTAGGCGTAGTCGTCGGTGATGCCGTGCTCGACACCGCCCTTCACCCCGCCGCCGGCCATCCACATCGAGAAGCATCGGCCGTGGTGGTCTCGGCCCGCGTTGAGCTTGCCCTGGCTGTACGCGGTCCGCCCGAACTCACCGCCCCAGACGACCAGCGTTTCATCGAGCAGGCCGCGCTGCTTGAGGTCCTTCACCAGCGCTGCGCTGGCTTGGTCGGTGTCCTTGCACTGATTGGTCAGGTGCGACACGAGGTTGTTGTGCTGATCCCAGCCGCGGTGGAAGAGTTGTACAAAGCGCACGCCGCGCTCCATCATCCGGCGTGCAAGCAAACAGTTGGCGGCATATGTGCCGGGGATCCGCGCGTCCGGACCATACAAATCGAACGTGCTGTCGGGCTCATCCGACAAGTCAGACAGGTCGGGGACCGAGGTCTGCATGCGGTAGGCCATCTCGTACTGCGCGATGCGTGCTTCGATTTCGGGGTCGCCCGTCGCCTCGGCATGCTTCGCGTTGAGTTGTGCCAGTGCGTCGAGTTGGTCGCGGCGGAGTTCACGGTCGACACCATGCGGGTTGTTCAGGTGCATGACCGGGTTCTTACCCGAGCGCAGGCGGACGCCTTGGTGCTCGCTGGGCAGGTAGCCACTGCCCCAGAGTCGCGAGAAGATCGGCTGGCCAGGGTTCTTGCCGCTGCCCTGACTGATAAGGACCATATACGCGGGCAGGTTGTCGTTCTCCGAGCCCAGGCCGTAGCTCAGCCAGGCGCCAAGCGAAGCGTGGCCGACCTGTTGGCTACCGGTGTTGATGTAGGTGATGCCGGGGTCGTGGTTGATCGCTTCGGTGTTGACCGCCTTGAGCACCGCGATGTCGTCGACGATCTCTGCGGTGTAAGGGATCAACTCGCTGCCGACCCATCGGCCGCATTTGCCGTGCTGTTTGAAGGGCTTGATCGGGCCATTGGTAAGGAAGTCTTTTTGGCCGGAGGTCATGCCGGTGACGCGTTGGTCGCCACGGATGTCGTTGGGAAGCGCCTTGCCGTGGAGCTTGTCCCAGTGCGGCTTGTAATCCCACATGTCGATGTGGCTTGGGCCGCCGGATTGGAAGAGGTAGATCGCGCGTTTGGCCTTGGGCGCGAAGTGCGGCAGCGAAGGCAGGCCCGGGCTCGCAGGCGTGATCGGCGCGGGCTGGGTCGGCGCGGCGGCGAAGGCCTTGGGCCCAAGCAGCGACGCGAGCGCCGCGGCACCCACGCCATTGCGCACCTGGTTAAACAACTGTCGGCGGGTGATCCCGCGGTGATATTCAGTAATCGGGTCCATGTCTTAACTTTCCGGGGGCTACTCCCGTGTGATGACTTCGTCGAGGTTGAGGATGACGGTGGCGACAGAGGTCCATGCGGCAAGCTCGTGGTCGTCTGAACCGACGAGTGCCTGTGTTGCTTCCGGGTCGTTCGCATATCGTCCACTTGCATTGAAGATGTGACTCAGCAGTACGCCGCGTTCATCGGTACTTGGCTTCCGCCCCGTTGCCCGCCGATACAGAAACTCGATACGCGCTTTTCGCGAATCACCGTTCTCGATCGCGAGCTCCGCCAAAGCCTTCGCCGCATCGACATACTCCGGGTCATTCAATAAGACCAACGCCTGCAACGGTGTGTTCGTCCGCGAGCGCTGCACCGTGCAGACCTCTCGGCTTGGCGCATCAAATGCCATCAGCGACGGCGGCGGGCTCGTGCGTTTCCAGAACGTGTACATGGTCCGCCTGTGCAAACCGTCCTCGTCGCTGGGGTAGAAGGCTTGCGCGGTGAAGGCGTTGCCGTAGCCGAAGTGACTGACCTCGCGCCACAGGCCATGCGGCTGGCTGGGGTAGACGCTCGGCCCGCCGATGCGCGTGTCGAGCTTGCCCGCGATCGCCAACGCATTGTCACGGACGATCTCGGCAGGCAAGCGGAAGCGTGACGCGCGAGCGAGCAGCGCATTGGCGGGGTCTTGCTGGTACAGCTC
>JARFRI010000208.1 GCA_029287335.1 Phycisphaera sp.
CTAACAGCTGCGCGGCAGACTCGCTCCTAATAAGCATCCCATTAAATAAACGAGCGACTTAAAAGCTCCTGGCGGAAGCCCGGAGCAGCCACCGTATCCACAATTTGGAGGTGACGAGCAGTATCAGATGGTTGCACATGGCTTCCGCCCGGTGCTATGAAACGCATCAATACCTTTTGGGATGCGTATAATCCCCCGCGCAGCTGTTAGCTGCGGGCTATTGAACCGCTAACGCTGCACTCGGGCTTGGCAGAGCCGCTTGCTCAGCGTAATATCAGGGACGCGAGATTGTCTGAAACGAATTCACCGCATAAACGGAGCCCCACCATGTCCACCAACTTCCTCCACAACAAAACCTACGACAACATCATCCAGACGATCTGCAACACACCGCTGGTCCGCGTCAACAAGATGGCACCGGACAACGGCTCGAAGGTCTTCGTCAAGTGCGAGTTCTTCAACCCCATGGCCAGCGTCAAGGACCGCATCGGCAAAGCCATGATCGAAGCGGGCGAAGCCGACGGCAAGATCAACGCCGACACGCACATCGTCGAGCCGACCTCCGGCAACACCGGCATCGCGCTGGCCTTCATCTGCGCATCCCGCGGCTACAAGCTCACCCTCACCATGCCCGAGTCGATGTCCGTCGAGCGTCGCGCGCTGTTGCGAGCCCTCGGCGCCGACCTCGTGCTCACCCCCGCGGCCGAGGGCATGAAGGGCGCGATCAACAAGGCCGCCGAGATCGCTTCACAAGGTGACAACACCTTCATCCCCCAGCAATTCGAGAACCCCGCCAACCCCGCGATCCACTACAAGACCACCGGCCCGGAGATCTGGAACGACACCAACGGCGAAGTCGACATCTTCATCGCTGGCGTCGGCACCGGCGGCACCATCAGCGGCGGCGGTAAGTTCCTCAAAGAACAAAAAGCTTCGGTCCAGGCCATCGCCGTCGAACCCGTCGAGTCGCCCGTCATCAGCCAGACCATGTCCGGCGAAACCGTCCAGCCCGGCCCACACAAGATCCAGGGCATCGGTGCCGGCTTCGTGCCCAAGAACTGCAACCTCGACGTCGTCGATAGCGTGCAAAAGATCACCTCCGACGAAGCATTCAAAGCCGGCCGAGAACTCGCCGCGACCGAAGGCATCTTCGGCGGCATCTCCACCGGTGCCAACGTCCTGGCCGCCTGCCGAATCGCCGAGGCCAACCCCGGCAAGACCATCGTCACCATCGGCTGCTCCTTCGGCGAACGCTACCTCTCCACCCCGATGTTCGCCGACCTGCAGAACTGACGCAGACCGAAGCACAATCCGTCCATCATCAAAGCCCGCGCTCTAAGAATGCGGGCTTTTTTAACAGATGCAAAAAAAAACCCGGATCGGCCTGGTTAAAGACCGATCCGGGTTAGGAGGAATCAGAGTTGTTCAGACGATCAGGCGGTCTGCAGGTCTAGCGACTTGCATGCGGTCTTGACGGTCTTGATGATCGCGGCGGCGACCTTGTAGGGGTCGGCAGCCGAGTTGGGTCGGCGGTCTTCGAGCCAGCCCTTGTAGCCCTTCTCAACGGCAGCGATCGGGATGCGGATGGATGCACCGCGGTCCGACACGCCGTAGGAGAACTTATCGATGGCTTGCGTTTCGTGCAGGCCGGTGAGGCGCTGGTTGTTGTCAGCACCATACACTTCAATGTGTGCCTTAATGCGGTCTTGGGTGCCGAAGGCCTCGCAGATCTTGCCGTAGATTTCCTTGGAGCCGCAGGTGCGGAGGATTTCGTTGGAGAAGTTTGCGTGCATGCCCGAGCCGTTCCAGTCGCCTTTGACTGGCTTACAGTGCCAGCTAATGGACAGGCCGTACTTCTCGCCGATGCGCTCGAGCAGGTATCGGCCGATCCACATTTCGTCGCCGGCTTGCGCGGCGCCCTTGGCGAAGCCTTGGAATTCCCATTGGCCGGCCATGACTTCGGCGTTGATGCCTTCAACGTTCAGACCTGCATCCAGGCACAGGTCAAGGTGTTCTTCAACAAGCTCACGGCCGACAGCGTTTTGGGCACCGACCGAGCAGTAGTATGGACCCTGCGGTGCGGGGTAGCCGCCTGCGGGGAAGCCGACGGGCAATCCGGTCGACGGGTCCATGATGGTGTATTCCTGTTCGAAACCGAACCAGAAGTCGTTGTCATCGTCGTCGATCAGTGCACGGCCGTTGGACTCGTGCGGCGTGCCGTCGGCGTTGAGCACCTCGTTCATCACGAGGAAGGCGTTCTTACGGCCCGGATCGGGGCACACAAAGACCGGCTTGAGCAGCAGGTCAGACTTGCCGCCTTCGGCTTGCTGGGTCGAGGAGCCGTCGAACGACCACATGTCGCAGTCTTCCAGCTTGCCGCTGAAATCGGCGACGACTTTGGTTTTACTGCGGAGACTCTGGGTGGGCTTGTAGCCGTCCAGCCAAATGTATTCAAGCTTCGATTTGCTCATGGTCGCTGACCACTCCTGTCCTGAATGAGGTTCTTTGAGAAACGACCCATCGTGGGCCTAATCACTTCTACCGAAGTCCAAAATGACTCGAACATCGGTCATGTCCTAGCTACACCGCTATGACATTGATGAACATCATAATCTCAGCAGCACAAAAGTTCAACGCCTAATCACGCCGCGATGAAAATTTTTATTGCCTAATTATTGCGCAGCTGTGCGCACGTCCTGTTTTCAACCCCGCCACGGCGAGAAGATGGGGAAATCAGCGGAACCAGCGGTGGTGCCCCGCGTCAAAGTGAGATAACGGGCGGACTGGCCGGGCCCGTTGGGCATGTGCCGACTTCCAGGCCAACACCTTCTTCTTATAGAACGGGGACTCACCATGACAACGCAACGACTCCTGATCGCAGCCACCTCGATGACGCTGGCGATGGCCATGCCTTGGCAGCTCAGCTCAACCTACGCAGGCGGCGATGGACCCACCACGCCGGTCGTCGCCAAAGACGCGCCCGCGCCGGCCGATGCCGACCAGCCCAAACCCGACGCACAAGAGGCGCACCAACAAGTCCCCGCCAAAACAAGCTCCGCCCACCTCCTTGCCGATCCCAAGCCACTCTCCGACGAAGTCAAGAAGGGCCTGCAATGGCTGGTCAGCCATCAACTCGACAACGGCGGCTGGGGCCAGGGCGAAGAGTCCGAACAGATGCGACGCAACGCCAAAGAAAAAGGCAAGCTCGCTGACACCGCAAACGTCGGCGACACCTGCGCCGCCGCCCTCACCCTCCTCCGCTCCGGCTCGACGCCAAGCTCGGGCACCTACGACGTCAACCTTCGGAAAGCCGCGGGCTACGTTTGCGAGTCGATCGAAGCCGCCAACGACGAAGACCTCTACATCACCAAGATCCGCAACACGCGACTGCAGTCCAAGCTCGGCACGTACGTCGATACCTTCCTCGCTGCGCAACTGCTCAGCGAGTTCAAAGGCAAGATGCCCGACGACAAAGCCAACGAGCGCGTCGACGCCTGCTTGGCCAAGGTGATCAAAAAGATTGAAGCCCACCAGAACGAAGACGGCAAGTTCGGCGGCCAGGGCTGGGCCATGTCGCTCAACGACGCGATCGCGAACACCGCACTGAACCGCGCCGCCCAGGCCGGCGCAGAAGTGCAACAAGGCTCGCTTGAGAAGTCACGCAAGAACGCCGCAGCCCTCAACGCCCCGGCCACGCCGGACGGCGAAGGTAAGTTCGCCGCGGCAGACGGCACAGCCGGCATCGAACTCTACGGCGCCGCCAACAGCGTCTCAGGTCAGCGCGAAACCGACACCACCTACCGCCAGCAGATCGAGCAACAACGCGACGAAATCCGCAAGGTGCTCGAACAGGCCAAGGCCCAGGCCGGCGAAGACAAGGCGGGCAAGGAAATCAAAGACCAGGCCGACGCCGTACTTACTCGCCTCGACAAGGCGGGCGATGACGTCGAAGAATCGCAAGCCATCGCATCGAGTGTCGAAGGACTGACACTGGCACTGGGTTCGGAAGAGTTTGGATTTGATCAAGACAAGCTCGACAGCCTCGCGGGCTTCGGCGATTACAACGGCCGATGGGCGGACAACAAAAAGAATCTAAACGTCGCCCAGACAGCCGTCGTCAACCGACTCAACGACGACAAGTTCGTCGCGGGCTTTGGCAACAACGGCGGGGAAGAGTTCCTCAGCTACACCCGCATCGGCGAATCACTCTACATCGAGGGCGGCGAGGCATGGAAAACCTTCGAAAAGAAAATGACCGAGAACCTCACCAACGTGCAGAACAAAGACGGCTCGTGGTCCGGCCACCACTGCATCACCGGCCGAACCTTCTGCACCTCTGCCGCGCTGAGCGTGCTCATGACCGACCGCATGCACGTGCCCGAGGAACTGCTCGAACAAGCAAGGCTACAGCAGGCCGAACAAAAGCCACAAGACCTACCCGAAGAAGCCGAGTAATTGAACCGCTTGATCCCGAACCATGATTCTCCTTCGTGCCGATCGCGGATACCTTCCGCGTCGGCATTTTTACGCGCCCTCGTTTCTGTCGCGCTGCTTACTTGCGTCTTGCTGCAGACCGGCTGTACCAGTACAAGCGCGGATACAAACGAGCAACTGCGTGCCGACCTTGACGCGGCAATCGAGCAAGCCGCCGACTACCTTGAAACCCAACAAGCCGACAACGGCAGCTGGCCCTCACAAACCTACGGCCTGTTCCGCGACGGCGTGGCGCTCACGCCGCACGTGCTGCGCTCACTGGCCCAAACAGAGCCGAATAACACCGCGGTCCAAGATGGATTAGATTTCATCGGCCAGCACATCGAAGCTGTCGTCGATGGCGAGGGCGTCTGGCGATTGAAGCCCGCGGTCAGAGGCCCGGTCTATTTCTGTGCCGACACCTGGCTGGCGCTCGAGCACGCAGACAAACCGGACATTCCCGACCGTTACAAACATGCGACCCTCAAACTTGTTCTCAAGCGTCTTCAGATCTCAAACGACAGAGCACCATCCTTCGCGCAACATGGCGGCTGGGGCTATGGCATCAAACCCTTTGATAACCTGCCTGATGACATCGATTGGATCGAAACCTTCGACCACGGCAGGGCAAAGGACCGCATCTTTCCCAACCTATCCGCCAACATCAGCGCGACGGTTTACGCCCTCGATGTACTTGCACCAAGACCATCGAATAAACCCTTTCGCGATACACGCTACACGTGGGCACCGATCAAATATCCCGCCCTCGCCTTCGCAGCCCGCTGCCAAAACTTCGAATCCGGCGACGACCGCTTCGACGACGGCGGCTTCTTCTTCAACCCCGCAGACGCCGCGCGTAACAAGGGCGGCCCCGCCGGCACCGACAAGCACGGCTACGCACGCTTCCACTCCTCCGGCTCCTCCACCGCCGACGGCCTGCGCGTCTTGCTGCTCTGCCGTGTCGAAAAAGACGACCCGCGAATCCTCGCCGCCCGTGACTGGCTCTTCAAACACTTCGACCCCGAGCACAACCCGGGCACCTTCAACGAAGACCGTAAAATCCTCCGCGATGCGTACTACTTCTACTACGCCGCATCCGTCGCCGATACGTTCACGCTGCTGGGCGATGGGCCGGACGACTGGGCTCAAGACCTCGCCAAAGCCTTGATTAGCAAGCAAATCAACGACGGCTCGTTCGCCAACCCCTTCACGGATGGCAAAGAAGACGACCCACTGATCGCCACGCCTTTTGCACTGCGTGCGATGCTGGCTTGCCGTGAGGCCATGGGCCAGTAAATCACATTTAATGAGCCCTCTGCAATTCCTGAAACGCATCGAGATCCCACTCGTCACGTAGCTATACTGACAAGGGTCAAATCGTCGTTATTAGGATGCTATTCGTGATCAAGCCCATTCGATTCATCTTTTGCTCATCCCTCTTAGCGGCCATCTGCCTGGCACTGTCCGGCTGTGGCTCGGAGGCGACTTCGCCAGACACCGATGCTCTCGCTACGACACGCCCCGCCTCTGTCGTCAACGTTGCCAATAATCCAAACGAGGAGCCGATCTCCTTTAACCGCGACATCCGACCGATCCTCTCGGAGAACTGCTTCTTCTGTCACGGCCCGGACGCGGCGCACCAGGAGGCCGACCTGCGACTGGACTTCTTCGACGCCGCGACGCGCGACCTGGGCGACTACGCCGCCATCGTCCCCGGCAACCGAAAAGCCAGCGAGTCATGGCTCCGCATCATCGACAACGTCGACCCGATGCCGCCCAAGAAGAGCAACAAAAAACTCACCAAGGAAGAGATCGAACTCATCGGTCGATGGATCGATGAGGGCGCGAACTACGAGACACACTGGTCCTACGCCCCGGTCACCAAGACCGACCCGCCAAAAGACTTGATCGACAGCCAATGGCCAGACAATGCGATCGATCGCTTCATCCTCGCTAGGCTCGAAGCGCGTGGCATCAAGCCCTCGCCCCAGGCCGACAAACGCACCCTGCTTCGCCGCGTCACCTACGACCTCACCGGCCTGCCGCCGACGCCTGAACAAACCAAGGCCTTTCTCAACGACCCGTCACCGCAGGCCTACGACAACTACATCGACTCACTGCTCGCCGACGAGACCTTCGGCGAGCACATGGCCGTGTGGTGGCTGGACCTCGTCCGCTTCGCCGACACCATCGGGTTCCACAGCGACAACCCGATGCCCGTCTGGCCCTACCGCAACTGGGTCATCGACAGCTTCAACAACAACCTGCCGTTTGATCAGTTCACGCTGATGCAACTCGCCGGCGACAAACTCGCTGAGGAACCGACGCGGCAGATGCTCATCGCCAGCGCGTACAACCGCCTTTCGCCTCAGACCGAAGAAGGCGGCGCCCAGCCCAAGGAGTACCGCGCGATCCAAAACGCCGAGCGTGTCTCCAACTACGGCGAGGTCTGGCTCGGCTCATCCACCGCCTGTGCCCAGTGCCACGACCACAAGTTCGACCCCATCTCCCAGGAAGACTTCTACACCCTCGCCGCGTTCTTCGGCGACCTCAACGGCGCACACATCAGCTGGGAAAAGTTCTACGCCGGCAAACGCCCGCCGATTGTTTTCGTCCCGCAAAACAAGGAGCAGGAAGAACTCATCAAAGAGCACGAGGCGACCTACGCAGCCTTTATCAAAGAACACCCCGCCGCGATCCGCGTCGAAGACACCGAAGCCAACCGCCACCCCAAGCCGCCGTTTCCTTCGGATGAAGAGCTTGCCCCCGAAGACCGCAAGGCATTCTTGGCCATCCTCAAACAACGCAATGAACTGACGAAAAAAGTCCCCTACGTCATGACCTCGCGTGACCTCGACGTCCCCCGCACCGTCCGCATCCTCCCCCGCGGCAACTGGCTCGTCGAGACCGGCCGGATCGTCCAGCCCGCGACCCCCGCGTTCCTCGGCGGACCACGCTCCACCGAAGACCACCGCCTCACCCGCCTGGACCTGGCGCAGTGGACCGTCTCGCCCGACAACCCACTGACCGCCCGCGTCGTCGTCAACCGGCTCTGGGGCCGATACCTCGGCACCCCGATCTCCAGCAACCCCATCGAACTAGGCAGCCAGGGCAGCCCGCCGACGCATCCCAAGCTCCTCGACTACCTCGCCGCAACGTTTGTCGAGAACGACTGGGACCTCAAGCACATGATCAAGCTGATCGTCACCAGCTCGACCTACCAGCAGTCTTCCGACGCACGCGAAGACCTCGCGGTGATTGATCCCAACAACACCAAGCTCTTCGCACGCCAGTCCGCGGTCCGCCTGTCCGCCGAAGCGATCCGCGACAAGGCACTGGCCGTCTCGGGCCTGCTCAAGCCACGCCTCGGCGGGCCGAGCGTCTTCCCCTACCAGCCCGACGGCCACTGGGAACCGCTGAACTTCCCACGCCGAAACTACCCCACCTCCACCGGCGACGACCTCTACCGACGCAGCCTCTACACCTGGGTCCAGCGCACCTTCCCCCACCCCGCCATGGTCAACTTCGACGCACCCTCCCGCGAGATGTGTACCGGCCAGCGCATGACCTCCAACACCCCGTTGCAAGCCCTGACCACGCTCAACGGCCCGGGCTTCGTCGAGGCCGCACGGACGCTTGCCGCCAATCTCATCACCGAGCAACAGGCCGACAATGAGCGACTCGACGCGCTCTTCAACCTCGTCCTCGCACGCACCCCGCGTGACAGTGAACGGCAAGCACTCACTACGCTGCTCACCACCCACCGCGAGCGCTACACCCAGACGACCGAAGAGGCCGCCAAGCTGATCGCCGTCGGCCAGTCACCTGTCGCAGAGGACCTCGACAAAGCCGAGCTCGCCGCATGGACCAGCGTCTGCCGCGTCGTCCTGAACCTGCACGAAGCCCTGACCCGCAACTAAATTGAAGAACACCTAGGCCATCTCGCTTCTGCGAGATAGAAACCACCCAAGAAATCAACGCCATGCCTAAAAACCCCAATCAACCTCGACTCCAACGCGTCCTGCTCGATCGTGAGCAAGCCGAGAAGTGCCTGCTCAGCCAGACCCGCCGCAAGTTCCTGACCAGCACCTTCGGCTCCCTGGGCACCCTCGCACTGGGCACCATGGCCGGCTCATCGC
>JARFRI010000228.1 GCA_029287335.1 Phycisphaera sp.
GTTTTGAGCTCGGCCTGAAAGCTGCGGTGCGCGTCCTCGGGTGTGCCGATGGCGTAGAAGTATCCCATGCGTCGGCCGTAGGTCCAGCCAGCGGTGAAAGGCGGGTGGTACAGCCAGTAGCGTTGGGCGCGGTCCAGCAGATACGCGGTCGCGGTCCACATCATCGGGTTGTTCGCGTGCTTGTCGAGGAAGGCGCGGCGGTACCGTTCGTGCAGCCTTCTTTCGCCGATCTCCATCGCAAGCATCGAGGCGATCGCCAACGTCGGCGCGGCCTCAGATTCATCGCCGCTGGCCTGAACAAAAGAATCGATCACGCCGGCCAGATCCGCATCATCGGCTCGCAGCGCCTCTCGCGCGAGACAGAACCGAGCGATCAGGTCGGTCCCGGCGGGGTATCCCGCTTGCATCGCGGTGATGGCTTCTTGCAGCGCGGCGTCAAAATGCTTGCGGTCCTGTTCGACCTTCCACAACCCCGTCAGCGCGACAATCCGCCGATTGCGCACGATCCATAAATCGTCGGCGTCGGGGTGCTCGGCGATCGCCTGTCGGCAGAGCGCTTCGGCCTTTGCATAGTTGGCACGTCCTTGTTTATGGAGCAGGTTGTAACGAAGCGGCGGCTTCACAAAGCAGGCCTGGATTGCGCGCAACTTGTCTTCGGGAACCGACGCAGCGGTCCGCTTCAGTTTCTTGGTCGGGTCATCGCTTTGGGCATGTACCGCTTTCCACTCCGGCGGTGCTGCGGGGTCAAACGCTCCGGCCGGGTCGATGACCAGGAAGTCGCCGATGAGAAGCGATTGGACCTGAGCGGTGAAGTGTTGCTGGGTCCATGTCCGTGCGAGCATAGACTGGAAGGACCGTTCCCAGCCGCGCTCGGGTCCGATACGCGTCGAGCCGCCCATAACCATCGCGGTGTAGCCTGTCGGCGTCATGACGAGGAGCTTGGGGGTGTTGCGGGCATAGGTCTTGTAGACCGTGTTCTCCGCGCCGCCGGGCAGGTGCAGCGCGGGCCAATCCAATCCCGCGTCACGCAGCAGGCTTTCACCCGCATCAGCCAGCCCATCAAGGTTAAAACTGATGACTTGGTATCGGCTGGCCACATTGGCGGCGTTGTCTACGTCGTTCGCGTTGACCTTTTTCCATCCCTCGGCCAGGAGCTTGAGTTGCTCCAAGCCATCGCCTTCTTTGGTCCAGAAATACAAGGCGGTGGTCTTACCCATGCCGTCCATCGGCAGGCGGTAGGCCCTGCCGTCCGCACCCTTGAACTGGCCAACGAACGGTGCGCCGAACACTTGGCCGGCGAGTTGATCGCGTTGGAAGTTGATCATCTCGGAATCGCCCGGGCAGCGCTGGGCGATGATCTGCCGTAGCCGAGCGATCACACGGGTATTGCCCATTTCAAGTGCCATAATCATGGCAACCTTGATCACCTTCGTCTCGACCTCGGTCTCCTGATACCGATCGACCAGCGGGAGCAGGGCCGCGGCGCGTTCCTGCGCGTCGGCACCTTGCTTGGCGATCTCAATCTGAGAGAGCAGCAGGTCGGCATCGAGACGGACAGCCGCGTACTCGTTGGGCGCAGCGGCGAGTAGCCGACACGTCTCTAAGAACGCCGTGCGGTTCGTTGCCGAGTCATCCAAGCCTACCAGTTGCTGCTGGCTTTTGAAAAGGATGCCGAGCACTTCGTAGCGGTTGGGCGCTGCCGGGTTCGCTTCGAGTAGGCCGTCCGCTTCACGGATGACGCGCTTGAACGCGAGCTTTTGCCGAGCCGACGATGCGGATTCACCCGCCGCAGCGAGCTTGGCTTGCAGCGCGGCGATCTCACCGGCGGGGATGAGCTTGCCCTGGTCCTGCGCCTCAGCGGGGACGACGACTATGCCCGCCACGGCGAACAGCAACGCGATGAATAGGGTCCAACGGCTGTGCTTCATAGCAAATCGGTCCTTGCCTCTGACAGGCGTTTGCAAGGTCTTATTGAACAGGCTTAAACGTCAAGGCCTTGATGCTGATCCCGCGGTTCGGAGCACGGAAGGTGATCTGGATCGAGTTTCGGCCTTCCTTTAATTCGATCGTCTCCGGCTCGCTGGGCTTCCACGCACCCTTGGTGTAGGACAACGTTGTTTCCACGATCGTGCGGCGGTTGATGCGGTACGTCGTCTCAAGACCCTCTGGCGAGACCGTCGAGACCAGCGCACTGATCTCGTACTTCCCCGCAGCGGGGGCCTCGACGTAATACCGCAAAATCTCCGGTCGGCTACCCATCCGCAGGTAGTGCAACTGCATGCCCCCGCCAAAGCTATCCATGAACAAGACCTTGTCGGTGTTGTTGTCCGGTCGGGCGCAGGCCACCGCGGGCACGGTGATCGTGCCGTCTTTATCGGTGACAACCTTCTTGTCTTCTTCTGGGATTTTGATGGGTTCGATTTCTTTGTCTGGCCCAAGGATCGCGTCCGACTCGCCGAGCAGGCGGGCCTCTTCAGCGGTGAGCGCCGCGAGTTCGGCGTCGGCGGCAGCTTTCTCTGCGGCGTTGTCTGCGACGACCACTGCTTTCTTATAGAACGCCAAGGCGCTCCAGAGCCCGCCGCCCTTGCCGTATTGGCGGAGGCTGACGTCTTCTTCGCCCAGTGCGTCGCCGATCCATTGGGCGCGGAGGACTTGGATGTAGTGCTCGGGGAACTCGCGTGCCTGTGAGTCGAGATAGAAGTCCAGCCCGCCCCATGGGCCACACCAGTTCATCGACCACCATGCGCCCAGGCGCGTGACCCAGCCGTCGGGCGTCCACATATTCATCGCGGCGTGGCCGGTCTGTGTGGAGCGACGCGCGGGGATGCCGAAGGCACGGGTGATGAATCGGCCGAAGAACGCGCGTCGGCCACAGATGCCGCCCAGTGCCAGCGCTTCCTGCTGGGCCAGGCCGAGGGTTTTGTCGTGCCGCGTGCTGCAGTAAGGAAAATCGCTCTTCACCATCGCCACGTACCGCCAGGAGTGGTCCGGGTTGGTGATAAGGTCGGGCCGAAAATTACGCAGCATCTCTCGGCCCCAGGCGAGCTCTTCGTTGGTATAGGGGTCATTGGTAACGAACCGGTATTCCCAAGCGGTGAAGTCTTTGAACGCGGGGTCCAGTTCGTCGTTGAGGTAGGCCTTTTCATAGTGCAGGTAGCGAGCGACCTGTCCATCGGGGTTGCTATGGTCGGTGAAGACGAAAC
Organism: Phycisphaera sp.; assembly: GCA_029287335.1. Lineage (GTDB taxonomy): Bacteria > Planctomycetota > Phycisphaerae > Phycisphaerales > Phycisphaeraceae > JAHQVV01. The sequence goes on from JARFRI010000228.1 coordinate 3,204, forward strand.
TGTTGACGCTACCTTTGTCTTTGTCCTTCAGCCAGGGCTGCTGTAGTGCGGTGCCGAGTGCCATGCGTTGGAAGACGCTGCCGCGCTCGCGGGCTTTTTCGCTGGCTTCGAGGAGAAGGGCATAGACCTGCATCGCCTCGCCGTATTCCCCGCCGTTGGCGCCGCCGGATTGGAGCACCTGCATCATCAGGGCTTCATCAGCGAGGAGGTTGTCGATCAGGGCCTTGTGCTGTGCGCTCTGTTGGGCGAACTCGGCGAGGCCTTGCGGCGTGCCGTGCCGAAGGATCGCGACCTTCATGAGCTTGGCATCGAGCCGATCGTTGACCAGCAGCCGTTCGACGTCGGCGAGGATCGCCCGCGCGGCGATGAGCGTCTTCGCCTGCGCTTGCTCCTGCGCCAGCTTGTACGCGATGTGTGCCTTGGGGTCCGCATCCTCACCCGGCTGGGCGAGCGCATCCAACTCCGCGCGAGCTTTCAGAAACGCCTCTTGCTTCTGCGCATCAACGCTTGGCAACTCGCCAGCGACCTGTGCGCTGAGTGTCTCAAGCATCTTGGCGTATTCGAGCCGGATCTGCTGGCCCTGGTTATTGAGCTCCGGCTCAGGCGCTGGCGCCGCCCAAGTGGGGGCCGCCAGCCCAAGGGCCAAGCAGCCGGCGCAAACTACAACTAGCAATCGCTTGAATCGTTGTCCTGTTGTCATCATGTGCTCCTTATATTTGTGCGGCGACTGGGCCTTCTTCACTTTAGCGTTGATACACCGGAATATATCGATTCGGCGTGCCCAAAATAATGATCGACATCGGCGTCTTGTGCGGGTAGTCCAGCTCTTTCTCTTCCCACGAGCCGTTGGGCTGCTGCAGTGAGATCAGCGCATCGCGGATCTTGGGGTACCACTTCGCGTAGCGTTCGTCGCTGGCCTGGACCATGGCTTGCATCGCGTAGTAGTGCGAGTAGTAGAAGTGGCCGTTGTCTTTGCGGGAGAACATCTTCGGCTCGTTTTCAAGGGAGCTCAGCGCCGAATCGACCCATTCGGATTCGCGGTTGCCAGCGAGCTGCGCGGCATAGACCCCGCCGGCGGTGCAGGCGATGGTGTACCCCTTGCCTTGGTAGCCGAAGCCGCCACGGTTTTCGTCGAAGGCTTGATCGCGGAGGTAGTTGGTCAGCCGATCGATCGTTTCGGTGGGGACTAGGACGCCCGCTTCGCGTGCCGAGGCGAGGGAGACGAAGACCATCGCGGTGACGGAGGTGTCCTGTCCCGCATCGGGGCGGGGGGCGTATCGCCAGCCGCCCAGCGGGCTCTGCGAGCGGAGGATGATCTGGACGGCACTTTCGAGGGCTTCCTGGATCGCCTTATTGTCGTCGGGGTCTTTGGTCATGCCCCAGAGTTCGGACATGGCGATCGTGAACAGGCCGATCTCGTACATCTTGACGCCCATCGTGCCGGTCGGAGAATCCTTGTGGCGTTTGAGCAGGTAGTTTTTGGCGCGGTCCAGCGCGTCGCCGTATTCGCCGAAGCCCGGGAAGTGTCCCTCGACCATGAAGGCCATGAGCCCGAGGCTGGTGCCTGCGATCGCGTAGTCGCCGTTGGCCATCGACCACGAGCCGTTCTTGTTCTGGCTCGAGATGAGGAAGGTCAGGCCGCGTTTGATCGCTTTTTCCGCTTCTTCGGTCAGCTCGGGCGCGTTCTCTTCGTTGGTCAGTTCAAAGGGCGCATCGTTTTCTGCCAGCGCCGGCGTGGCCATGAGACTACAAAACACGATGAGTGCGATGGAGCCGAGCCAATGCGTGATGCGTGGTTTGATCGCGTTCATTTTGCAACCCTCTCGTAGTAGTCTTTCAACAGCCCGCGGTATTCCAAGGGTAGTTCGCGAGCGAAGTTCTGGTTTAGTGCGGCGCGGTTGCGCTCGGCGAGCACCTTCCATTCGCTGCGTTTGTCATCAGGTATCTCGCCACCAACAAAGTCGGAGATGAAGCCCGCGGAGACTTCGGACTCGCTGTCGCTGCCCGGGCCATCGGCGGCGGGGGCATCCGAGGCCGCGGCCGGCGGGATCGAGGTCTCCAGGATCACTGCCTGCTCGACGATGAAGTGTCGAAGCTGTGTGTCGGCGGCTTGCTGGCTTTTCAATAGCGCGTCGCGGTCGGATGATCCCAACGCTGCGACGGCATCGCTCAGTTGCTTGCTCGCCGCGCTCAGCAGCGGGTTCGCCTCGCCGGCCTGGGCAAGTTCCTGACAGCGAGCGGCCAATTTACGCTGTTGCTCAGCGAGCTCGGCGATCGCTTTCGCGTCGGTGATGTACGTCTCGCGGGTCAGCCCTTTCTGATCGCTCGCCAGCACCAGCACATCGGTCAGCCGGACCAGCGCCGGGTCGGTCAGTGTCGTGATCTCGACACTCGGCAGGCCGTGCAACATCTCGATCGCGATGAGCAGGGACTCGGCGTTCTTAGTCAGCCCGGCCGTCGCGTTTCGCATTGGCGTGTTTGCGGCGGCGGAGTCGCCCGCGGCCAGTTGCTTCGCAGCATCGCGCATCGAGTCAGCGACGTTGGCGAAGATCGGCGTGGGGTCGGAGGGTTCGAGGATGCCGAGCCTCGGGTTGGCGGGAATGATGATCTTCGGGTTGCCTGCCACCGCATCGATCAGCCCATCTAAGCGATCGGCCTGCTTGAGCAGGGCGTTTTGTTCCTGGGCCAGTCGTTCCAGCCGATCGGAAGCGGCCGAACCGGCCTGGCGGTTGAGCTCGGCCTGCTGGTGCTGCAACAGCGCCGCGTCCGAGGTCGTCGTGTGCAGCAGCGCAACGATTTCAGCGACGTAGGCGGTCTGCAACTGGATGTGCTCGACGCGCGATTGGACCTCGGCCAGCGATTCGGCGGCGACGTCCTGCGCATCAAACGCATCAAGATTGTCCCCGGCTTGGAGAGAGACGACCGCGTCTTCAAAGTCGGTCTGCGCGAAGGCCAGCGGTGTGCCGACGTCCATCCGACCCGCGACCAGGTTCAGCACCGGCGCGACATCGAACATGCACTGCCGAAGGTTGTTGAAGACCGGCAGCAGCGGGGCAACGTCTTCGGGCTTGATGTCTTCGGTGGCCACGAGCAGGTCGCGCTGCTCGGCGACGATATCAGCCATGTACCCGCTGGCCAGCCCGACGGAGCGCTGAAACAGCAGCAGGCCTTGCAGGTAACTCAGCCGTTCGCTCTGGGCGAGCACGACCGCGTGGGCCTGAGCCAGGGCGTCCGCCGCTTCTTCTTGATAACCGATGGCCTGGTCTGCGTTGTTGTCTTTGAGGGATTGCACCGCCGCGTTCGCCGCGCGCTCCGCCTCTTTGAGTCGGCCGAGCAACGGCGGAAGGTCGGGGTCCTGATCTTTCTCATACAGACGCGCAAGGTCTGCATGGAAATCGGCCATCTCTTCACTGAGGACAAGCTGCGGCTCGGCGAGGTCGCTGGTCTTCTTTTCTTCGGCCGCGGCGGTATCGGTGTCCTCGAGCAGGGCGATCACACGCGCTTCATATTCTTCAAGGCGCGACAGCCGCTCGCTCGACGCGGCGACCAGCGTGCCTAGCCCCTGCGAGCGCAAGCCCATCTCGACCGACCAGTCATCGACGATCTTGGTCAACTGAGCCAGGGCCTGTGCCGCCTGCTCCTGCTGCGCGGCGGCCGCTTGTCGATCGCCCTGGGCAAGTTGAGAGATGGCGGTGGCCATCGCTTGATCCGTCTCGGCGAGCAGCCGCTTAACCGGTGGCACCTCAGGCAGCTTGGGGTCAAACAACTCGGCCCGTGGCGCGGGGATCGACGGCAGCATCAGCGTCAATAACTGACGACGCATTGCGGTCTGTTGTTGGGTCAGTTGGGCCTGCTTTGCCTGCAAATCTTGATCCGACAGGGCGGTGATTTGGTCGTGTAGTTTTTGTTGCGACTGGGTCAGGCGACGAATCTGGTCGCGGGTCTTGATGAGCGTCGAGTACGAACCGCTCAGGCGCACGCTGAACTCGGCGTTGAGGAGTGTGCGGATCAGGTGCGCCTGCAGGTCGGTTGCCGGGGCGGCTTGGCCCTGCTCGATGAGCGAGCTGGCCTGCCGCATGTCGGCGGATGTGCCCGCATCGCGCAGTTCTTTGAAGCTGCGGGTCAGTCGGAGCACCGCCAGCGGACGCTTGTCGTAGCGCATGCCATCCTGCAGTTCCTTGATCAGTCGATCAGTCCACTGCGCGAGTTCATCTTGTTGTTTAGCGATTGTCTTCGCCGCGTCATCGGAGGTGTTTGATGCGGTTTGCCAGCGGAGTGTTGCCTGGGCCTGCGCGAGCATGCGGGTCTCGCGTGCATAGACCTCTTGTGCCGAGTCGATCCCGCGGAGCAGGACGAGGCTGGCGAGCTCACGAGCCGCAGCGTTGACCGCGTGCGCAGCGCTGGCCGGGCTCAATGCGCCAGCGGTTTTGTCTCTACCGGTTTGAGCGCGGAGCAGGTCGGCAGCACTAGCGATATGTGTGTCAGCGATGTCCTGCATCGCGGCGCGGATCGTCACCAGCGACTGGGCCTGCGCAGCTTCGGAGACCTTGTTCGCCGCGAGGTCATCAAGCAGGGCCTGCATCTGGCCGGCGATCTCTTTGAGCTGGTCGCGGATCATCTCCTGGCGGATGGCTTCGAGCTGGCACGCCTGGGTGTAGCCCTCGGCTTGCGGCGCGAGTTCGAGGACGGCCACGTGTGCCGAGCGCTTTTGCCGATAGATCGATTGAACGCGCGACAGCAGGCGGTCTTTTTGCTTCTCGATCTGTTCGAGGTATTGCTCTTTGGAGAGGAACGTGATGCGGCGGGTTTCGGTGCGGACGACGTGTGGGCCTTGCTCGCCGGGGTAGCGATCGCTGACCTGGACCGAGAACGAGACTGTGTCGCCGATCGCCAGGTCGGGCAGCGCGGTGCGGTAGTCCCAGTCGATCTCCTCTTCACCCTGGCCGCTGCGGACGGGCTGCTCAAGGGTGTGGGTCTTGTTTTCGAATTGGTTGACGCGGTACAGGATCGTGGTCGATCCGATGGCGTGGTCGTCTTGTGCGCGAACGGCCAGTTCCATCGGTCGGCCGAGCATCGCGATCATATTGCTTGAAGGCGAAATCAGCTCGACGCGCGGTGCCTGGTCCGACGCGACCTGCAGGTAGTAGCGCGGGCTCGTGAAGCGGTACCCGTTTTCTTTTTCAACCCACAGGAAGTTGTACCCCTGCGACGCTAAGACGTCTTGGGTAAACGTCACCTTGCGGCCATCATCACTGACATCGAGGTCCATCGCAGGCTCGCCATCACGAAGGAGCTGGGCCGCGCTGATCGGTCGATCCAGTGTGAGGTGCCAAGCGACGCCCGTGCCCTCCGGCACCGTCAACGTCAACGCCTCCACCACATCGTTTTCGCGCTGGAGGTATTCGGGGAAGTCGAGCTCGACCTTGACTGTTTCCAATCGCGGCGAAGGGACCACGCGCACGGTCTGCCAACCGGTGCGGTCGTCGCCCGCTTTGATGCGGTAGGTGAAGTCGCGTGACGCCGAGTCGATGGTGTACTCGCACTGGCCGTCGTTGATGTCCAGTTCGATCGGGCGGGCTTTACCTTCGCCGGTCTTGACGTAGATCCTGGCTTGATCGGGGATGACGCCGCCGATGTGCGCCTCGATCACGGCATGATCGCCTTCCTTGACGATCAGTTCGTCTTGCGCGAGGGTGATCTGTGTGTTGGTCGGGTACTCGATCGCGACCCAAGGCGTGAAGATGCGCGCGAGGCCAGCGGCGAGGAACGAGCCATTGATCAAGGCGAAGGCCGCGATCAAACCGCACGCGACCAGAGCAATCATCCCTGGATGACGCAGCGGCCGATACGGCACCGCCTGATCGGGGCGCAGGGTCGTCGCCGCTTGTTCGGCAAGCCGACAGGTATGGTCGCGCAACGGGCCGGACACGGCACTGCTGGTT
>JARFRI010000301.1 GCA_029287335.1 Phycisphaera sp.
GTACAAGTCCAGGGACAGGCGGTTGTCCACGGCTTCTTTGCCGTAGATGATCTCTCGGCCGTTGAACTTCTTGGACGACACCGCGTCCTTAGGCCAGCCGACGTAGGACTCAAGGGTCTTGCGTACGCCGTTGGCGGAGGAGACGGACGATCGGCTGGTGCCTAGATCGATGCCGATGTACAGGGCGTTTTCGTCGGCACCGCTGTCGTCGGTGGATGCGGGGGTAGTGGGTGTTTTGCTCATGGTGAAAATCTCCGGGGTAAAGCGGGTGTGTAGGTAGGGGTGCGTTAGTCGGTTGTGGGTGTTGGGGGTGCGGTGTTGCCTTGCGATTCTTTCTTCTTGATCTCGCGTTGCAGGTCGAGGTTGGATTCAAAAATTTCCAGGAGGACCTTGTCGTTCTTCGGGTCGCGGACCTGCTTCATGAGCTTGCCCGTTGGAGCGCCGCCGCCGTAACCGCCGCGTCGGATGGCCATGGTGAGCTGGGCGAGTTGTTTTTCAAGGCGGAGGACCACGCTATTAAGCCGAGTGATCTGGTCTTCGAGTGCGGTCTGGGTGGGCGCGACCTCGGAGGTGAGGTTCTTGTTGTCGCCGAACATTTTGGTGAGCGCTTCTTCGACGCGCTCGAGGGTCTGGTTCTTGTTGCCGCCGCCGGTCTGCTGGATGGCCTTGGTCATAACGGAGAAGACGTTGTTCTTGATCTTCTCGCGGTCGATGACGCGGACGCGTTGGCCGCGGTAGCGGTTCCAGAGGTCGTCGACGTTGACATCGGTCGAGGAGACGTCGAGTGCCGAGTCGATCTGGCTGGCGACTTCGGCATCTTGTGGCGAGGCGGTGGGGTTCGCGTTGGAGCTGACCTTGCGCGGGTCTTCGCGCAGCGACTCACAAACGATGCCATTGTTGGCCATCAGCTTGAAGGCTTCTTCACCGTTGGGTGCATCGACATGCCCCTCGACGGGTTTGCCGGTGTCGCGCATCAGGCCTCTGAATCGGTATCGCAAAACATGTTCCTAGTGGATAGCGTAAAGGGCGCGGAGCGCTCGTTCATGCAACTATGAACCGCCTTTCGCGTGAAAGCAATAGAAATGAGCGATGGACCCGATAATCGGTGTGATTATGCGGGTTGCGCGGTTTACCGCCCGCGCATCATTTGCTCGATCACCTGCTTGGCCTGCTCTGCGGGGAGGGCGTAGGTCGCGGTTCGGCCGTAACGGGCGATGTTGATGCCCACGGCCTGACCGTCGATATTGAGGACTGGGCCGCCGATCTGTGGGGCCCAGATGACCGCGTCGTGGGTCAGGGCCAGGGGGAAGTCGGTGCGTCGATCCGAGAGCTGGCCGCCTCGGGCGCTGTAGACCTGTGCAGCGGATCGGCTGCCATCGTCGGCTCCCTTGTCGGGCTTGGGTGGGGCGGGGCGCTCGCCGAGGGTCGCTTCGAGCTCAAGGGTTTCTTCGCCACGCTTGACGGTGAACTTGAGGGTATCGCCGACCTTGGCTTCCTGGATGACGCGGATGATGTCGGCGGTGGTAGTGGTGGGCTTGCCGTTGAGTTGGGTGATGAGGTCGTCGGCCTGGATGCCGGCTTTGTCTGCGGCGCTGTCGGGCATGACCGTGCCGATGCGGACGCCGCCCGCTTCGTCGTCGGGCTTGAGCTTGTTGACGCCGAGGAATGGCTTGGCCGGCGGATCGATGCGGACGTTGTTGACGCCCTTGGTGATCACACGCGCATCAACCCCGACCACCGCCATCGCCAGCGGGCGTTGGTCCGCACCGGGCACGACGAGGAGCGAGCCGATCGCGGGCGGTTCGCTGACCCATCGCACGGGCGTGAGGTTGTCCGCGTCGATCTTGAGGAGCACCAGGTCGTTGGGCCCGTTGCCGTTGATCATCCTGGCCCGGTACTCTTGATCATTGATTCGTACTCGGGTTGGGCCGTAAAGCTCGCTGGTCTTGGTGACGATGTAGCCGTCGGCGCGGATGATCGTGCCCAGCGCGACGACCTTGCCTCGGCTAAGGATCTCGACGGTGTTGGCACCGGCCGACGAAACGGTGGGCTCAAACCGGGCCAGCACGTGCGGCGCGATCTTGCCGTGCGTCTTGCGCAGGTCATCGGCGATGTTGTTGAGCATCTGCTCGCGCTTCTTCTCAAGGATCACCAGCCGCGTCAGCTCGGACTGCTTGCTCACCGCGCTGGGGGCCTTCTTCGGTTGATTCGGATCGCCCCCAGCGTTCTCGATCTCCTCGGTCCGTCGAATGCGCTCGGCCAGCTTCTCTTGATACGCACGCACCTCTTCGATCAGGTCGTCCCGGCCCAGCAGTGACGCGGCCTGCTCAGGCGTCAATTCGATTCGGCCGTTCTCATCGCGCAGGTCTTCGAGTTGTTGCTTGAGCGCTTCGTCGTTGTTATTGAGTCGTCGGGTGATCTCGCGCTCGATGGTGTCGGGCAGGGTGTCGAGGCCGGGGATGATCGGGGCTTTGGGCGGCGGGGGGATCTTGATTTCTTTGCCCGATTCGAGCAGGTCGTCCCACTGGGCGTGGTAGGCGCTGATGGGGACGTGGCGGTTGACGAGTACGCTCATGCCGATGTTGGAGTGGATGCCGATGACGTTGCCTTGCAGGTCAAAGAGCGGTCCGCCGGAGTCGCCGGAGATGACGGTGCAGTCGGTGGTGAGCCAGCGGATGGGTTTATTGGCGGAGGTGACTTGGAGCATTCGGCCCAGGCGCATGGGCGCGGGCCGATCGGTCTGGACCCCGCCGCCGTGACCAAAGGCGATACACCAGTCGCCTTCCCAGATGGTGTCGCTGTCGGCGATCGGCGCGGTGGGGTAGGTTCCTTCGACGGTGATCTGTGCCATGCCCGAGTCGACCTCACGGTTGACGCCCAGGGCTTTGCCCGCGACCTGCTGGCCGTCGGCCAGGACGATCACGACGTCGCCGCCGGCCTCGGGCAGGACATGCGCCGCGGTGAGGATGAGCCCGTCTTCGGAGATGATGACGCCGCTGCCCATGGACCCGCCGGGGATCACGATGCCGACGGTCGCCAGCCGGCACTGCTCCGCGACGCCGGTGAGCACGGGATTGAATGTGGCGAGGTCTTCGCTCGGGTCGCTGCCTGCCTGTGCCGGGACGACACCCACGACGAGTAAGACAGCAAACATCCATGCGGCTAGGCGGGTTGGTTTCATCAACGATCTCCGGTGACTGGATTCTCTATAACGCGACCCGCCAAAGGCGAGTGCCAATACTAAAGATACGTTCCAGAGGCTCAAAAGATCAAGCAATCCTCAACATTTACGGCGTTTGACGCGGTGCGGATGAAAAAACCCGCAGCCTAAGGCTACGGGTTGGGGAGTTAAACGTGTTAAACGGCTCTAGAACTGCCAGATCAACGAGGCGTAGTAGGTCAGGTCGTTCTTCTTGCTCGTCGTCGGCGTGGCAGAGTCGTGCTCGTTCGCCAGGCCCAGCTTCAGGGCCAAGCCCTTGTCGCGGTCGATCGTGATGATGTAGTCGAAGGTCGTGACGTTGCGGAAGTCCGACGCGTTTTCCAGCGAGGGGTAGAGGTAGTTGGTGAAGGCGATCGAGTGGCCGTCCTTGATTTTATAGTCAGCTTCGACACCCAATAACGCCTCGAGCGTGAACTCATCACCCTCCGCGCCGCCCATCTCCTGATTACCACCCAGACCCGCTCGGCCACGCAGGTTCCACTTCTCATCTTCAAGGAACTGGTAGCCGACACCACCAAAGCCCGACCAGCGCGAGTCCCAGTCCTGAAACTCGTCCCAGTCGTATCGGCCGTTGGCGAAGTAGAA
>JARFRI010000046.1 GCA_029287335.1 Phycisphaera sp.
AACCTGGACCGCGCCGCAGAAAAAAGCCCGCGATGGGTTCGTGCTCGACAACGGGCACATCCTCATCGCATGGGCCAAGGAAGTGATCGAATTCGATACGGATAAGAAGCCCGTCTGGAGCTACAAGCTCGACCCGTCCAACGGCGAGATCGCCACCGCACAACGCCTGCCCAACGGCGACACACTCATTGCCGAGCTCGGCAAGAACCCGCGCCTCATCGAGGTCTCACCCACCGGCGAGATCAAGGTTGAAGTCAAGCTCCAACCCGAGACCGACAACCAGCACATGCAGACCCGCATGGCTCGTAAACTACCCAACGGCAACTACCTCGTGCCACACCTGCTTGGCTTTGCCGTCAAGGAGTACGACCCGAAAGGCAAGGTCGTCCAGTCATTTAAGACCGACACCGAGCACTTCGGCGGACGCAAAGCCAAACACTGGCCCTTCACCGCCATCCGCACCCCGGCAAGCAAAGAACACCCCGAGGGCACAACGGTGGTCGGCTGCACCTACGGCAACCGCGTCGTCGAGTTTGATGCCGAAGGCAAGATCGTCTGGGAACTGACCAACGACGACGTCAACGGCATCATCAAAGACGCCTGTGGCGTCCAACGCCTGCCCAACGGCAACACCGTCATCGCCTGCTACGGCAAGAAGGACGGCGTCAAGCTCTTTGAAGTCAACCAAGACAAAAAGATCGTCTGGCAATACGCCGGTCCCAACCGCGTGCATCATTTTCAGGTACTGACGACGAATGGCAAGCCGATTGATGGCGAACCGATGAAGTGATTTAGTAACCGCTTGCCGCCTCACCTTGACCCGATACGATTTGCACGCCGGCTGAGCAGCCGAGTCGATCCGCGCCGGCGTCGATCATTTGTTTGGCGTCTTCGAGGGTGCGGATGCCGCCGGAGGCTTTGACTTTCATGGGGCCGGCGTGCTTCTTCATCAACGTGACGGCTTTGACGCTTGCGCCGCCGGCAGGGTGGAAGCCGGTGCTGGTTTTGACGAAGTCGATGCCCGCGGCCTGGGCCGCTTGGCAGGCGGCGGCGATGCGCTGCTCGCACAGTGCCTCGTCGGCGTCCTTCATCAGCGCCGCCGACTCGATGATCACTTTGATCACGACGCCGGGCAGCACCGATCGCGCGGCCTTGGCCAGCTCTGCAAACTCTGCGCGAGCGGCCTCGGCATCACAGGCCAAGAGCGTGGGCAGGTGCGCGACGAAGTCCACTTCATCTGCGCCGTCTTTGACCAGGCTCGTCGCCTCGATGGCTTTGATCATGGGCTTCATCGCGCCCAGCGGGAAGCCAGCGACGGCACAGGTCTTGACAGTTGAATTGGCGAGTTTTTCGCGGACATCTTTGACGAAGATGCCGTTGACGCAGACGGAGGCGAAGCCGTGCTGGATGGCTTCGTCGCAGAGGCGCATGGCGTCGTCGCGTGTGGCCTCGGCTTTAAGGATCGTATGGTCGATGAGGGGGGCGATGTTGAACATGGCTGAATATTAGCGGAATACATGTTGGCCGTAGGGTGGGTGGAGCACAGCGATACCCACCAAGAATCGTAATGAACTTAGTGGTGGGTATCGCTGCGCTCCACTCACCCTACCGCTTCGAGATCGTTTGAAAAAAGTCTTTTAACGCAGCCGCGTATTGCTCCGGCTCTTGCTCGTGACATTTGTTGTGTCGGCCGTCTTGGATGAGGACGAAGGTGCTGTTGGGTGCGGCGTCGGCGAGGTCTTTGGCTTCGTGGATGGGGCAGATGTAGTCGTCGGTGCCGTGGATGAGGAGCATTGGGCCGGGGAATCGCTTGGCGTGCTGGGCGCGGTCGAAGTTTCGGATCAGGCCGGTGAGCCCGAATGCCAGGCCGGCGAGTTGGATGAAGGGGAAAGCCGGCACGCGGTAGAGTTTGAGCTTCTTACGGATGGGCGTGTCCCATCGGCGGTATGCCCCGTCGACGATCAGCCCGGCGAAGCGATCGGGGTACAGCCCTGCCGTCTTGACCGCGATCTGCCCGCCAAGGGAATAGCCAAAGAGTACGATCGGCTTATCGCGGATTTCATCGGGCAGGCCATCGATCACTGCGAGCGCGTCGTAGGGCTCGCGAACGCCGCAGGTCATCCATGGCGCGGTGCAGCCGCCGTGGCCGGGCCAGTCGAAGAGGACGATGTGGCCGGCGAAGGGCGCGAGGGTTTTAACGAACCGCATGGCCCCGTGGGTGAAGTCGCGGTGGCCGTGCAGGACGAGGACGGTTGGGCCGGCGGGGTTTTCGCCGGTGATGATCCAGCCGGGGGTCGTGTGGTTGCCCGGGAGGTTGAAGGTGACTTCTTCGCCGGTCAGATCGAGGTCGCCTGGCTCAAGGGGTAGGTCGTGTGCGACAGCGAAGGCATAGGACTTGCGGCGGGGTCGAAGGATCGCGAAGACGATGACCGCGGCGCCGATGACGGCGGTGAGCAGGTAGGCGGTGAGAAAAAGCAGGAGCAGACCGATCATGGGAGGGGGTAGGATAGCGGGGTCAAAGCGATCCCGAGTGAAAGGCAGGCAATGGACGATCAGGCACTGATGGATACGGCGCTACAGCAGGCGCAGAAGAGCTATGACGAGGGCGGGCTACCGATCGGCGCTGTCTTGGCAGACGCGCAGGGCAACATCATCGCAAGGGGGCACAACAAGCGTGTGCAGAACAACGACCCGACGTCGCATGGCGAGACGGACTGCATCCGCAACGCCGGCCGACGGCGGGACTGGCACGAGCTGACGCTGTACACAACGCTGAGCCCGTGCGTGATGTGCAGCGGGACGGCGCTGCTGCTGCGTATCGGGCGAATCGTGATCGGCGAGAATCAAAACTTCATGGGTGAGGAAGCGATGCTCAAAGCGCGCGGCGTGAAGCTCGAGGTGCTCGACCATGCGGGCTGTATTGCGCTGATGGCTAAGTTCCAACGCGAGAAGCCGGATGTCTGGAACGAGGATATTGGGCTTTGATTATGATCTAGCCATGGCCCGCCCT
>JARFRI010000028.1 GCA_029287335.1 Phycisphaera sp.
GACCTTGATGACCTTCTTAATGTCTGCTTGGCATCGGTCTTTGCCATACGTATGCCAACGCAAAAGTTCGAGCGCATGCAATCGATCAGCCATTGTCGTCCGTTCGATCCATTCGTGGTCAACGCCCGGAGGTTGATTGCCTGAAATCACCTCATCGACTTTGCGGTGGATGTAGTCATGTTTTGCCGGATCAATGCTTGACATCCCCATCATTCTAACTCCAACTCCCAACTCCTAACTTCTAACTTCTAACCCTACTTATGCCCCTTAGGCCCATCGCCACGTAAATACTTGTCGCGGATGGCTTCTTCCAGGTCGACGCCGTTGATGTTGGCCAGGGTGCAGAGCCAGGCGAGCACATCCGCGAATTCGCCGGCCGGGTCGGCGTCGCCTGACGTGTCGCCGCCTTCGCCGACCGATTTGTGCAAGGCGGTGGCCAGTTCGCCGACCTCCTCAACCAGCCACATAAATGTTCCGGGGGTGCCGCGTGCGGCGTCCGTATCGTGGTAGCGGTCGTAGATGTGTTGCTGGAAAGCTTTGAGCGAAAGCGGTTGGTCTTCGGGGATCGTCATGCCCGGATGATAACCGACCTAGAATATGGCTCGATGCCGAGAACCTCGCTGACGATCGACGGGATGCACTGCGCTTCGTGTGTTGCACGGGTGGAGAAGGCATTGCGCACGGTGGAAGGTGTCGAAGAGGCATCGGTCAACCTGACCACGAATCGCGCGGATGTCGATGGCCGGGGTTTGGTGCCGGATCATCTGATCGTGGCGGTGAACAAGGCGGGCTACGAGGCCGCATTAGCTAGTCAATCCAAGCTCGAAACGAACGCACGAAAGACAACACTTTTCTCACGAAGCGCCGCGATATATCGCGCTGCCTTGACGCTGCCTCTCGCCATCGCGGTCATGGTCTTGGACATGGCGGTGCAGAGCGCCTGGTCGCCTTGGGCACAGTTCGCGATCGCGTCGGTGTTGATGGTCGTGTTGGGCACGCCGTTTTTCGTTAGCGCGTTCAAGGGCCTGCGCTACCTGCGTGTCGATATGGACACGCTCATCGCGCTAGGCAGCGGGGTGGCGTATGTCGCTAGTGTGGTCGATCTGTTCATCGGTGCCGGGGGGATGCTCGCGTTTGGCACGGCCGGGGCGATCCTTTGGTTTATCACGCTCGGCCATGCGCTCGAACACAAAGCCCGCCGCGCCGCTGCCTCGGCACTGGATAAGCTCCGCAAGCTCGCACCCGAACACGCCATCGTCATCCGCAACGAGCAAGAGACCAAGATGCCCATCGCGGACATCCCCATCGGCGCGGTCGTGCTCGTTAAGCCCGGCAGCCGAATCCCGCTGGACGGCACGGTCAAACAAGGTCAGTCCACCATCGATCAATCCATGGTCACCGGCGAGTCCGAGCCGATCGAAGCGACTGAGGGCACCAAGGTCTTCGCCGGCACGATCAACCAGACCGGTAGCTTACGCATCACCGTCACCGCGATCGGCGGGCAGACGCTGCTGGGCCAGATTGTCGAGATGGTCGAACAGGCCCAGACCGGCAAGGCCGCGATCCAGCGATTGGCCGACAAAGTTGCCGGCGTGTTCGTCCCCGCTGTCATCCTCATCGCAATCGGCACGCTGCTGGCATGGGGATTGACGCAAGGCGATTGGCCGCGTGGCTTGACCGCGTGTATCGCCGTGCTGATCGTGGCCTGTCCCTGTGCGCTGGGACTGGCAGTGCCCACCGCGATCCTCGTCGGCACTGGGCTAGGCGCGAGCAAAGGCATCCTCATCAAAGACCCCGTCGCGCTGGAGCGCTGCCACGGCCTGACCCACATCATCCTCGACAAGACCGGCACGCTCACCACCGGCAAGCCCGCCGTCACCGCGCTGCACTGCGTCGCCGACGGTATGGACAGCGATGTCATGTTGCGTTACGCCGCCGCCGCCGAGCGCGACAGCGAGCACCCCTTAGCCAAGGCCATCGTTCGTTACGCCGCCGAGCAAGGCCTGGACCTGCCCACCTCATCCGACTTCAACTCGACCACCGCCGCCGGCGTCACCGCCAGTGTCGAGGGCAAGATCATCAAGGTCGGCCGATTGTCCGCCCTCCGCGAGCAAAGCGTCGTCATCCCACCTGAACTGGAGGACAATCGAGAAGCCAAGCTACAAGGCGCACGCACGATTGTCGCCGTCGCGGTGGATAACCACGTCGTTGGCCTGATCGGCCTGGCAGACCAAGTCCGCCCCGAAGCGCTTGGGGTGATCAAAGCTCTCAAAAAGCTCGGCCTCCAAACCGTCATGATGACCGGCGACTCGCAGTATGCCGCCGACCATGTCGCAAGAGAGTTGTCGATCGATCGCACGTTCGCGGAGGTCAAGCCGGCCGACAAACGTCAGAAGGTGCTCGACCTACAAGTGAGCAACAAGTCCGTCGTGATGGTCGGCGACGGCATCAACGACGCGCCGGCACTGGCCGAGGCGGACCTTGGCATCGCCATCGGCAGCGGGACGGACATCGCAAGAGACGCGGGGCACATCGTCTTGCTAGGCAACGATATCGAACAGTTGCCCGTCGCGATCAAACTCGGCCGAGCCACCATGCGCCGCATCATCGCTGGCCTACTCTGGGCCAGCATCTACAACATCTGCCTCATCCCGCTTGCTGCAACAGGTCTGATGCACCCGATGTACGCGGCGCTGGCGATGTCACTGAGCTCGGTGAGCGTGGTGGTCAATGCGCTGTGGCTGAAGTGGACGTGGCGGGGGTGAATCTTTTTGAACCACGAAGGCACGAAGATCACGAAGTAAGTCAGGAAAGGCATCTAAGCCATAACGCCAAGACACCAAGTGGCCAAGACGCCAAGGTCAGAAACCATTCAATCCCAATCGTTTTTAGAGTGATTCACCTGATTAGATATTCAAAGATCTGGATCGTTTTTGTTTTATTGGCGTCTTGGCCACTTGGCG
>JARFRI010000062.1 GCA_029287335.1 Phycisphaera sp.
GAGTCCGGCGAACAACTCTACGAAATGCTGATCCAGCACGAGGCAGAGTTAGCGGGGGCGTAAGTGATTTCACTTTCACACGTTTTTTCTTGTCTCAAGCCGTCTTGAACGCTAGGCTTTAGGCATGAGCACGATCGAACAAATCGAGAAAGCGGTTCTAAGCCTATCCGCAGCTGAGCTCGACGAGTTCCGCGCGTGGTTCTCCGAGCTTGATCACGCGAGTTGGGACGCGAAGATCAAAGCCGATGCCGACCATGGTCGACTCGACCAGTTCGCCGACGAGGCGCTGCAAGACCACGATGCCGGCCGGACTACTCCGCGTTGAGTCACTTCACGACGCCAAAGTTCTGGGACTGTTTGAACCGCCTGCCCGAGACGGTGCAACGGCAAGCCGATGCCCAATACGAACTACTGAAACAAGATCCTCGCCACCCGTCCTTGCACTTCAAGAAGATTGGCGACCGCTTCTGGTCCGTCCGGGTTGGCCTGCACTACAGGGCCTTGGCCGTGCAGCGCGGCGATGATTGCGTTTGGTTCTGGATCGGTAGTCATGCGGACTATGACAAGCTGATTCGATGATGGAAAAACGTTTGGGCTTCTGTTCAGTCCGTAGGTCTGGCTTAAGCCCGGCGAATTTATGTAGTGCGTTTCCGGGCTTAAGCCCGGCCTACTTCGATCAGTAAATCGTGCCTTGTTGTTTCGCGTAGCCGTTGAGCACATCGACGGCGGCTTGACGTTCGATGTCACGGGTGACTTCGATGCCACGCTCTTTCAACGCCTCGGGCCATTCGTTTAGCTTCGCGCCTTCGTCAAAGCCCACCGCGCGAGCGTCTTCGTCTCTTGCCCCGCAGAGCAATCGTTTCACACCCGACCAAGGCACGGCACCGAAGCACATCGCGCAGGGCTCGGTGGAGGCGGCCAGTTCGTAGATCTCTTTGCCGCCGTTACTGAGGTCGTATCGGCCCAGCGTTTGTTGGGCCAGGGCGATGGCGACCATCTCGGCGTGGAGGATGGAGCAGTTTTTGCTTGGCACGAGGTTGACGCCCGGGGCGATGAGTCGGCCGGCGGCGTCGAAGATCGCGGCGCCGAAAGGCCCGCCGGTGTTTTGTTTGATGTTCTCAGCGGACAGCGCGATGGCCAGGGCGATGCGGTCTTCGGGGGTGGCGTAGATGTCTCCGCGCTGAGCGAGGAAGGGCGCGACCCATGCGGGCAGTTCAAACTCGAAGTGCGTTTGCATGGTTTAGCCTTTCGCGTTGTAGATGCTCATCGTTTTGTCGAGGCCGTCGGTGAGCCAGGACTCGATGCACTTGACGCCTTTGTCTAATGCGTGGTCGAGTTCGGTTTGCTGTTCGCTGGTGAAGGGGCTGAGGACGAAGTCTTTCTGCGGGATCTTGTGGCCGTTGATGGTGTTGGGCCCGATGCCGATGCGTAGGCGGGCGTATTGGGTGGTGCCCAGGGCGCGTTGGATGTCGGATAGGCCGTTCTGCCCGCCGGCCGATCCCTCGCCGCGGAGTCGGATGGTGCCGACGTCGAGCGCGAGGTCATCGACGAGGACGAGCAGGTCGGTCTGGGGCTCTAGCTTGTAGAACGCGACCGCTTCACCGACGGCCAGGCCCGAGCGGTTCATGTAGGTCGTGGGCTGCATGAGGATGGCGCGCTGGGGCCGGATGGGATCGCCGACCATGAGTTCGCCGTCGAGGATGCCGGCGTGGAACTTGTGCTTTGGGCCGGTGAGGTTGTGGCGCGTGGCGAGTCTTTCGACGAGCATGAAGCCGGCGTTGTGTCGGGTCTTGCTGTATTCGGGGCCGGGGTTGCCTAGGCCGACGATGAGTTTCATGGTGGTTGGGTTCGAGGGTTGCGTGTCAGTGTTTCATCATAAAGAAAAACCACCCCGTTGAAGCGGGGTGGCCGGGGGTGTTAGATTTTTTGTGAGCGCGAAGCTTACTTGTCTTCGTCCTCGTCGGCTTCCTTGGCCTTACCAATGACTTCGGGCTCGGCGTCATCGGCGCCTTCCATGGCTTCCTCATCTGCGGCGCTGACCTTGATGCCTTGGATCTGGCAGATCATCTGTTCTTCGGGCATGATGATCTTCACGCCGGCCGGCGGGGTGATGTCGCCGACGGTCACCGGCTCGCCCAAGGGCAGGTCGGCGATGCTGTGCTCCATGTGCGAAGGGATCGAGTCGGCTCGGCAACTGACCCTGAGCATCGTGGTCGGGTGGTCCAGCACGGTGCCGGCTTCCTTCAGCGCGGCGGGCTCGCCGATGAGGACCAGTTCAACTTCGACTTCAACGGTCTCGGAGTGGTCGACGCGTTCCAGGTCGACGTGGATGATGTTGATGCCGTAGGTATCCCACTGCACGTCCTTGATGAGGGTGTGCTCGCTCTTGCCATCGAGCTTGATGTCGATGAGGTGGGATTCGTCGTGGAGGATCTGGGTGAACGCTTTAGCATCGACGGTGACGTGCTTGGCGCCTTCCTTGTGGCCGTAGATCACGGCGGGGATCAGGCCCTGCTCGCGATCGCGCTTGGCGTAGCGGGTGCCGATGCGGGTGCGTTCGGTGACTTCGAGTGTGGGGGTGGTTGCGGTGCTCATGGTTGGGTTCCTTTTGGTTGGTTGTTCTGATGGTTTGTTTGTTGGGACGCGCCCGCCCGCTGAAGCGGGCTAGGCCGGGGTTATCGTTTCCCGCTGCCGGTTTGGAGGAGCGAGCTGACGGAGCGGTTGTGGTGGATGCGGTGGATGGCTTCGCCGATGAGTTCTGCGACTGAGAGGACCACGAGCTTGTCGCGGATCGCGTCGCAACGTTCGCCGTCGGGGATGGTGTCGGTGACGACGAGCTTGTCGATGGGCGCTTCGTTGATGCGTTCCATCGCCAGGCCGACGAGTACGGCGTGGGTGCAGCCGACGGTGATGGTCTGTGCGCCGTGATCTTTAAGCATGCGCGCGGCGTTGGCGACGGTGCCCGCAGTGGAGATCATGTCATCGATCATGAAGACGTCTTTACCGTTGACATCGCCGATGAGGTGGGCGGCATCGACATCGCTGCCGGACTTGCGTCGCTTGTCGACGATGGCGATATCGATGCCCAGTTGGTTGGCGAAGTTCGCGGCCATCTTGACGTTGCCGACGTCCGGGCTGGCCATGACGACATCGTTCTTTGATTGGTCGCGGAGGTTGCTTAAGTACTCAAACAGCACCGGCGCGGCGTTGAGGTGATCCACGGGGATGTCGAAGAACCCCTGGATCTGCGCGGCGTGCAGGTCCATCGCTAGCACACGGTTGGCACCAGCCGCGGTGATCAGGTTCGCGACGAGCTTGGCGGTAATCGGGGTTCGGCCCTCGTCCTTACGGTCCTGCCGCGCGTAGCCGAAGTACGGGACGACCGCGGTGATCTGCCCGGCACTGGCGCGTTTGAGCGTGTCGATGTAGATCAACAGCTCCATCAGGTGCGCGTTGACCGGGTCGTGGGTGGATTGCACGACGTAGCAGTCTCGGCCACGCACGTCCTCCTCGATTTTTACGAGCAACTCGCCGTCGGGGAACATGCGCGTCGTGCCGCTGCCGATGGGCAGGTCGAGGTAGGTGCAGATGTTCTCGCAGAGGTCTCGGCTGGCTCGGCCGTGGAAGATCTTGATGGCGTCTTTGTCCGCTGCACTCATGCTTGGGCTCCAGGAGTTGGCATGTTCAAGCGATCGCGCAGGATCAAATCAACCGTCGCGAGTTGGTCGGGGTTATTGATCGACAGCACATCCTCCGGCGGGACCGCATCGACAACCGTCACCGTCTGCCCATTGGTTTTGAGCAGGCCCGGGGCGTCGGTGATGTAGTACTCGCTTTGCGCGTTGTTCGCGCCGATCTGATCGATGGTCTTAAAGAGCTGGGTCCCGGCGAAGCAGTAGTAGCTGGGGTTGACCTCTTGGATCGCGAGCTGTTCTTCGGTCGCGTCTTTTTGTTCGACGATCGCCTCGAAGTGGCCGTCCTTATCGCGGACGATTCGACCGTAGCCGGTGGGGTCGTCGATGATCGACGTCGCAAGCGTCGCCGCGGCGTTGGTTCGGCGGTGGACCTCAACCAGTCGGCTGAGCGTCTGGGCACGGATCAATGGCCCGTCGCCAGCGAGTACAAACACGTCTCCGATCGGCTTACCTTCAAACGCGGGCTCGGCCATCTGCACCGCGTGGGCCGTGCCGAGCTGCTCGGTCTGTTCGACGAACTCGACGCCCGATTCGCCTGCCAGTGCTTCACGCACGAGTTCACCTTTGTAGCCGATGACCAGGACGCATCGCTGTGCCCCGGCTTCTTTGCAGGCCTTGACGACCCAGTACACCATCGGCTTGCCCGCGACCTCGTGGACCACCTTGGGCAGGTCGCCGCCCATGCGCGTGCCTTTGCCCGCGGCCATGATGATCGCGTCGATGCGTGGGTTTTGCTCAGTCACTACGTGCCTTCCTCTAGGCTTGGGGCTTGAGGGGTGAGGCTTGAAGGCTGTTGTTACGCAAGCCTCAAGCCTCAACACTCAAGCCAAAAAAGTTGGCCCACCAGGACTTGAACCTGGAATGGCTGATCCAAAAACAGCTGTGTTGCCAATTACACCATGGGCCAAAACGGACTATCAATCCCTGGTTTCTTAAACCACGGTGTCCTGAGACGCCGAGGCCAAACTTCCGGGGGGGGGGTCCTTTTTGGTTGTCGCTAGGAGGCGACGGAAAGGATCCCGACCAATTCGCGAGAGTGTTTGAAGCTGGCCGGGTCGGTGCTCGGCTTCACTTCGCTGTCTGTGCCTTAGCCATCAGGCTTCGTCACAGTCGACGCTCTCGCGAGGCGATAGTTTAGCGGGGGGCGGTGAAGGGGTCAAAATAGGGTTTGGAGCTTATGGCTGTGGTGCCACACAACTGCCGTAGGCTGCTGTGTGCCAACTGCTCTTGATCACCGTCAGATGGTTCGCACACAGCTTGCCTAGGCAAGTTGTGTGGCACCCAGAAATCGAGGGCGTTTTGATGCCTTGCTCTGTGGTCTCTGCGTCCTCTGTGCCTCTGTGGTGAAGCGAAGCGCTGCCTTGAACGCACAGCTATACCCGTGCAATCTCCATCAACCGTTGCGGGCTTTCGGGTTCGCCGGTTCGTGCGGAGAGCAGACATGCATGACAACACGCCAGCGCGTGCTGCTCGCGGGTCGCGCGGTGCTCGGGCGGTGGGGTGCGCTGGTCGATGAGGCGACGCCACTGGGCGGCGAGTTGTTCGAGGTAGCTTGGTTCGCGCTCGGCATCTAGGTGATCGACGACGTCGCCATCGGTCTTGGTGAGCTGGTAGCCGCCGGCGGTGATGACCAGTTGGGCCTGGTCGCCGACGACGGTCAGTCGGCGGGTCAGCTCGGCGGCCTGATCCGACACGAGCACGCCCGCACTGCCGACACCGGGAAGGCGCGCGTGCGCCGTCAAACGGCCGGTGAGTAAGCGCGGGTCGTCGGGCACGCCGGCCGAGCCCTTGACGGGGCTGAGCTCGGCGTCGATGCGCTCGGGCAGTTCAATAAAGTCCAGCACGCTGATCCACGCATCAAACAGGCGGAAGAACATCGAGCCCGATGCCGCGCTGCCGGCGTGGGTCATCTGCACCGCGCGGTGATCGCCCAGGGATTCGTGGGGTGCGGCGGCGGCGAGGAAGCCGGCCGAGCGGTCAAAAGCGGGGGCGTGGACGATGCGGCCCGGGGGTCGCGTGCTGCCGTCGGCGGGCTTGACCATCTTGTAGGCCTGCACGTGCTCGGCCACTGTCGCGCCGACGGGTTCGATGGCGATGACCTTGGAGCCTTGCGCCACGGCCATGGGCAGGTCTTCGGGGCTGACGCCTTGCACCGTGCCGAGCAAGACGAAGGCCGACGGCCGTTCGACGAGCATCTGCCGAAGGTCGTCAAACATCGGCACATCAAGCTGCTGGGCCCACTCGCTGGCGGCGTGGGACTTAGGCGAGCCAAAGGCAATCGGGCGCACGCTGGCGCCCATCATGTCCAGGAGCGCTTGGACCGTTTTAAGCCGATCATCATCAACCCAGACCGTCACTTCGGGAGCTGTTACATCGCCAGTCATGTGGGTAAAGATACCAGTTGAAGGTACGCAGGTGTTGTCGTGTCTTTCTCGTGTCAAGAGATTTAATGACCAATGTCCAAGCCTAAATGACCAATGTCAAGGCATTCCTGATCGGTCATTGGTCATTTAGAACGTGTACGAGAAGTTGTCTTGCGGGGAGGGTGAGGCTCCTGCCGAACCGCAAACCATCTGTCACACGCGGCTCGGCAGGAGCCTCGCCCTCCCAAAAGT
>JARFRI010000121.1 GCA_029287335.1 Phycisphaera sp.
GCGGTCACTTATTACATCGCCAAGCCCGACCCGCTGGTGCCGCCAGACGCCGCCTTGTTTGAAGTGCCTCTTGCTAGCGTGCCGGACGACACCTCGGCTCCGCCTAGCCAGAGAGCAGAGCAACCGTCGGCCCCGACCAGCGAGGACGCGGTTGTTGATGTAGCGAATGACGATGTTGAGCAACCCATCCAGCCCGAGCCCACCGGCCCGACCGAGGAAGAAAGACTCGCTCAGCAGCAAGCCGACCAAGCTCGGCTGGCCCGCGAACAGGCCAAGGCCGAGCAAGCTCGAATCGCTCTGGAGCAGAAGCGCCTCGAAGAAGCACGCTTAGAAACAGAGCGGCTTCGTCTGGAACAAATCAAGCAGCAGGAAGCCGACCGTCTCGACGCGGAAGCAGCCAAAGAGCAAGAACAACGCAAGCTGAAAGCGCTACAGGCCTATCTCGTAAAACGCGATCAACTCAGCGGCCCAGCGCAGCTCGACCTGATCCGGCAAATGTTGTCAGAGGTCAACGGTGGGATCGACGTCAAGATTAACGCCACCTACACAGGGGACCGCATCGATAGCCTCGACCTGGGTGTCTGGACCGATCGATATAACCGCAAAGATGCGAACGCAAAGATCACCGATCTCTCGCCACTGATGGGGCTCAAGCCCAAAGAGCTCAACCTGGGTCACCTGTCGAGCCTCACCAACTTAGATGCGCTCGCGGGCATGCCGTTGGAACGTTTGTCGTTCGAGGATGCTCATGGCCTGACGGATATCAGCGTCTTGAAGGGCATGCCGATGACCTACTTGAAGATCACGGAGGCACCGATCCCCGACCTTGAGCCGCTGCGTGGCATGCCGTTGGAACACCTTTTCATGGTTCAATGCAATAACATCAAGACCACCGAGCCATTGACGGGGATCAAACTCCGCTCGGTTCACTTCAATGTCTGCGAGAACCTGACGGACTTGACGGGCTTGGAGCAGCTGGACAGCACGGGGATCGTGAGCAGCTTTTATCGCGCGGGGATCACCGACCTGACGCCGCTCAAAGGTGCGAAGTTCGGGCAACTGACCTTGTCGAAGTGCGATCAGCTTGCCTCGCTCAAGGGTCTGGAGGGCGCACCATTTAGAGACCTTGTGATGACGGATATGGCGTTGATTGATGACCTGACGCCGATCAAAGACATCCGTATTACAGGCCGACTCCAGATCGGCGGGCCGAGGATCACGGACCTGTCGCCGATCGCCAGATTGTCAGCCACGAGATTGCAAATCAAGGCGGAGAACCTCAAGTCTCTCAAAGGGGTTGCGTCGATGCCCAAACTCGAACAAGTCAGCATCTACGGCAGCCCGGGCATCACCAGGGAAGAGGTCGCCAAGCTAAAACGTGCCAGGCCCGATCTGGAAATCCAGCATCGTTAATCGTAGCGATCCGAGTGCAGTGATTCGTGGGATGAACGCTTAATTGCGGTACACTGATCACGCTGATTTTCTGAGTGCTCATCTTCTTTCTTCTATGCCTGACCCACCCGTAAAACCCGTTTCCACGCCAGGCAACGGGGGGGGCAGCGTGTCAGCCAGCGGGCTCGGCTCTATCACGCTCTCCGGCGGGGCGAGCAAGAAAAGCGATCGGCAAACCTTCGCGGCCGACGAACTGGCGATCGTGCTCAGCCACTTTGATGTCGGGGTGATCCGCGGGATCAAGGAGTTCCCCCGTGGTTCACGCCGGGCGCCGAAGCTGCTGATCAAAGCCGAGCGCGGGCCTTTCTTATTGAAGCGCCGCGCGATGGGCAAAGATGGGCCAGACAAGGTGGCGTTTTGTCACGGCATCCAGTTGCACCTGGCCAAGCGTCAGTTCCCTCTGCCGCATTTGATTGGCACGCGGACCGACAACAACTCAATGCTGCGGTTGGCCGACCAGACGTATGAGTTGTTCGAGTACATCCAGGGCACGCCGTACGACCAGTCGCTCGAAGCGACGCAGGACGCGGGCAAGATCCTGGCGTTGATGCACAAACTACTGCTGTCTTATGAATCGGATGATGCGCCCGTGATGGGCAATTCGTACCACAACGCCAAGTCGGTCTACAACGCCTGCCGAACCATCCCGACAACGCTGAGGCGGCGCAACCCCAGCCAGACCGGCGAACAAGCCCAGGCCAACGCCAAGCTCGTGCAGACCCTGCAGGCGTATTACGACGACGCGGTCCAGCGCGTCGAGGGCGCCGGCATGCTCGACTGGCCCAAGCAGATCGTCCACAGCGACTGGCACCCGGGCAACATGCTCTTCCGCGGCCAGCGCGTCGTCGCGGTCATCGACTACGACACCGCACGCAAGCACCAGCGCATCATCGATATCGCCAACGGCGCGCTGCAGTTCTCCATCCTCGGCGGGGGCGAAGACCCGTTGACCTGGCCCGAGGGGATCGACTTGGCGCGGTTTAAACGCTTCCTGATGGGCTACGACTCGGTGCCCGATGCGGTGCTGACCCGGGCGGAACTGAAGGTCGTGCCTTGGTTGATGGTTCAGGCGTTGATCGCCGAGTCGGTGATCCCGATCGCCAAGACGGGGATGTTCGCTCGGATGCAAGGGGTCGTCTTCTTAGAGATGGTCCGCCGTAAGTGCGTCTGGCTGCTGGA
>JARFRI010000149.1 GCA_029287335.1 Phycisphaera sp.
CCCCCCCCCACCCACACTAGAGTTGGATCGTCGGCAGCGTCAGATGTGTATAAGAGACAGCTGTATGGGAAGGAGTCCTTCAGAGCCAGTTATCTTACAGAGAACTTCAAGCAGAAATGCAGCGGCTTGGCGAATCAAATCGGATTGAAATACAAATCGTGTGGTTTGTTCCGGGGGCTCGCGGACTCGACCCCGGCCACCCGATCCTGCGGACAATCCGCTTGCGGTAGAATCCTCGGATGCTCCCAACCATCACTCAGCGGCTGCTGATCCTTGCGGCCATGATCTTAAGCACGTTGTGCCTGCTGCCGATCGTGTCGATGCTGACCGCGGCGGATGGCTCGACGGGGCTTTCGCTTCTGGATGCACGGGTCGGGCTGGTCGGGGCGTGTGGCCTCTTGCTGCTGGCGGGATTGCCGGCCTTGCTGCTTGGGCTGTACGTCTCCTCTTCGGGCAACCCACTATCCGGGGTCTTCACGATCGGCTTTGCGCTGATGATCCTCGCGGCGTATGGCGGGTCGATGACCGGGCTGATCGCGCGCCAAGCTGATCGGCCGCGCGGCGAGCCCAGCGGCGGGTCGATCTTTATGCAACTGGAAATCGAGATGATGCTCTGGGCGTTGGCCTGGTGCCTGATGATGTTCCTGCTGCGCAAGTACCGGTTACGTATCCGAGGCATGATGGTGCCCCGGATGCTGAAGACAAACTTCTCCTCACTGATGCCGATCGAGGAAGACGACACGCCGCGGTTTGTGCTGCATGTTCGGCCGGGCATGGCGGGGCTGCTCTGCGCGACGCTTGCCTTTGTCCTGTGCAAGGTGCTGATGCAGACGCCCGAGTCGGGGCAGGTCATCGGGTCGATCCTGTTGGCCTTCATCATCGCAGGGCTGACCGCTCGGCTGATCCTGCCGACAGGCAACGTCGTGTACCTGCTGCTCAGCCCGCTGCTGGTTGGCTTTGCGACCTATGCACTGGGCGCGGTGCTGCACGGCTCGGCGTCGGCGGACGACCTGATCCTCCGCTGGCAGCGCGGCGAGATCACCGGGCCGATGTTCGCGATGCCCATCCACTGGGCCTCGGCCGGGCTGATCGGCGTGAGCATCGGCATCGGCATGGCCCAGGCGATCGACCGCGTGCGCGTCGCCGAGGCGTATTACCGACGTCAAATACAATCACCCGCCGAATCGACAAGTTAGCCGGTGTTAGCCGGCGGGCTTGTCGCGCCGATCGTGCGGTTGGGTGGCCGGGGTCGAGTCCGCGAGCCGCCGGAACGAATCGCGATAGACACATGGCAGAGCCGTTGGGTCCGGGGGGGCGCCTCGCCTCCACCCCGGCCACCCATTGATGGCGAATGCTGAACACGGCGGGACCAGCCCGCCGGCTAACGTCATACGGGGTGCGTCTGCTTTAAACTCTGCAGATGTCAGCTTTGCTACGAACACTCACCGAGCGCTTGGCGAAACTGCGACAAGCCGCCGGTTTCTCACCGGACTGGTTCCTCATGCCGTTGGCGGCGTTGATCGGGGCGATTGGTGGGCTGGTCGCGGCGGCGTTTGCCACGATCGTCGATCTGGCGGGCGGTGGGCTTTTCCACCTCCAGCAAAGCGGCTCGACCACGCAGAGCGCGCTGCTGCTGCTGGCCATCCCCGCCATCGGCGGGCTGGTCGTCGGGCTCATCCAATTCAAGCTCACCAAGTCGGGCGTGATCTACGGCGTGCCCGAGGTCATCGAATCGCTGGCACGCAACAAAGGCGAGATCAAAGCCAGCGTCGGCGCGAACAAAGCCGTCACCGCCACCGCGACCCTGGCCTCCGGCGGGTCGGCCGGGATCGAAGGGCCCATCATCTCCATCGGCTCGTCGCTCGGATCCGTCATCGCTCGCAGGCTCCACATCAAGCCCGAGCACATGCCCACACTCATCGGCTGCGGCGCCGCATCGGCCACGGCAGGTATCTTCAACGCACCGATCGCCGGCGTCCTCTTCGTCCTCGAAGTCATCCTCCGCGACTTCAGCGTCCGCACCTTTATGCCCATCGTCGTCGCCGCGGTCTTCGGCACGGCCGTCGCACAGCAAACGCTGGAGCTCTATCACGGCGAGATCGACGCCGGCGTCACCAACGCGCTCTTCGTCGTGCCCGACGCCATGCACAACTATCAGTTCGAGCTGCCCGAGGCCCCGGCCTACCTCGCGCTGGGGTTGGCCTGCGGCTTGGCGGGGCTCACGCTCGCCGGCTCGATGCGGCTGAGCAATAAGGCCTGGCAACGCACACCGCTGCCCGCGTGGTTTCGACCCGCAGTCGGCGGACTGCTGCTCGGTGCGATGGGGCTGATCTTCCTCCACTACCTGCCCGGCACGACCCAGTTCGCAACGCTCACCGATTACGAACAGCCCGCCTTCATGGGCAACGGCTACCCCATCATCGAAACCCTGCTCAACCCCCTCAAGTACAGCGGCGCAGAGCTCTCCATCGCGCTGCTGCTGGCCATCGTCGTCTTCAAGATCGTCGGCACCGCGCTCACGCTCGGCTCGGGCGGATCGGGCGGCGTCATCGCACCGAGCCTCTTTGTCGGCGCCGCGCTGGGCGGGCTCTTCGCGGTGACACTCAGTAAGCTGGGCATCTTCCCCGGGGCAACGCCAGCGACCTACGCGCTGGCGGGGATGGCCGGCGTCCTCGC
>JARFRI010000087.1 GCA_029287335.1 Phycisphaera sp.
GTGGTAACCCCCCAGGTCGCCGGTGCTAGGTGTACCGGGCGCATAGGTCAGTCCCTGCGCATCGATGATGGCTTTACCGCTTTCGGCAGCCATGTTGGCCAGGACCTCTTGCGTCGTTTCGCGCTGGAGGATCGCGGCGGCGGGGAAGAGCGAGACGATCGCGGTCATGCCGATGAGGAAGATGCCCAACGAGATGAGGATCTCGACGAGCGTGAAGCCGGCGGCGCGTCGTCTATCGCGTTGTGTTGAAGGGGTGTGGTGCATGGTGGGTTAGTCCTGCTTTTCGTCGGTGAGTGCGGTGCCGGTGTGCGGGCTGAAGAAGATGGTTCGGCCGTTTTCGCTGAGCCACTGGCCCTCATTGCTGGCAAGGGTGACGCTGCCGCCGCCAGCGAAATCGAAGCCAGACTCATCGAATTCATCCGCGCTGTAAACGACGACGCCAGACACACATTCGATGGCTTCGAAAGGCAATTCTTTCTTGAGGCTGCCGGACATCGGGGTGGCGTTTGTCGCGCTGTCGTAGCCGCGCCATGTGAAGGGGTTGTAGTTGGTGGGGCGTCGGCCAGACGTGGCTGTGTTGTAACCACCCACGGTGTCAGCGTCGTAGTAGATGTAGCCGCTGGTATCGCCGTAGTTGAGCTGACCCAACTCGTTAAAGGCGATTGCGAACGGCGGGGCGATAAAGCGGACGTTACCGCTGCCGGGGTCTTTGTAGACGCCCGCGATGCCCACGCCGTTAGGGATGCGGATGTAATCGACCTTGGACAGGTCTTTGTAGCCGTTTTGTTCGTTGGGCTGGTCTTCGAGGAAGACGCTGCCGTCTTTTGCATTGCGGTCGTTGACCACGATGCGGATCTCGCCAGTCGGGCAGTAGATCGCGGCGGTACCGCTGTATTCTTCATTGACTGCGGAGGATGGGTCGGTGCTCGCGTCATTGGCCCAAGCCTCGGCCTGGACCCACTGCCGAGCGACGTCCGAGGCCATGCCCACGATGTTCAAACCCGCCTCGACCCGGCTGCTGGTGGTCAAGACCGAGATGACCGGGAACGCGATGCCGATGATCAGGCCGATGATCGAGATCGAGACCAACAGCTCGACAATTGAAAAGCCGCGGGCCACGATTCGGGATGTTCGTTTCATTGGTTGCATGTTCGTTGGCCCTGACCCGGCTTGGGTTTGAGGTTGGCTGTGCATCGCGATTTACGGCTCGATGGTGGTGATGTCGTCGTTCGTGCCGTTGTTATCGCCGAAGACTTTGTCCGGCCCGGCCGAGACGAAGAACGGGTCGCGCGAGAGAGGAAATTGATTATTCGCGATCGAGTCGCCCTTTTCGTTAGCGGGGCCGACGCCTGTTTGGTCGTTGGATTGTCGGTACTCGATCTCGGTCCCCCAGCGGTCGTAGACGGACTTCAATGCGTTGCCGCCGCCGTCTTTATAGATCCGTTCCAAAGCCGCTTTACTCGACGAACTCAGCGCTGCCATCATGATCTCTTCGCAGGTCTTGATCTGCAGGCAGGCCTGGACGAACTGCTCGGTGCTGGACAGGCCAGCGGTTGGACCGGTATGACTGATGCTCGACCCTTGACGCACCGCCTTATATTCGTCGTTGGCCGAGAGCAGGCCCTCCATCATGGCCCGGGTCTGCTCCTTGCGGGCCTCGGCGGTCATCTTCAACGCGGCGGCCGTCCCGATCCCCAAAATCAGCCCGATGATGGATACGACGACCAGAATCTCGATCAACGAGAAACCCCGTCGGAGCGCGGTAAACCGCCGTTTTCGCCCCAAAAACAAATGGACACTTGGTTTTTGGACCAGATTTTCTCCGGTCTTTTCAGGTTTTTGGGGTTGGGTTTGCATCGGCATCACGTTGGATGGGGGATTGGGCGGGTCTGGCCCAAGGGGGCGGGGGCTCACGCATGGCTAAGGATTGAGGGCTTAGCCTCGTTTCTTAGTCCATTACGATCTTAACGGAACTTCGTACAGATTACCAGCCTTAGATTAAAAAAACTTATCTTAAAAACGCATCGTCTGTCTGCCTAACGCCCCCAGCCCGCGCAATCCGTTAGTCTATTCGTATGTCTGATGCACCCTCATCCCCCCCATTGGTCGCGGTCATCATGGGCTCAGCCTCGGATTGGCCCACGATGAAGCACGCCTCGGAGATGCTCGAGCGCTTCGGCATTCCCCACGAGAGCCGAGTCGTCTCCGCGCATCGCACCCCAGACCTCATGAACATGTTCGCCAAGGACGCCGAAGACGCGGGCCTGGAGGTCATTATCGCTGGGGCCGGCGGGGCAGCACACCTGCCGGGCATGGTCGCCGCCCAAACCACCCTCCCGGTACTGGGCGTCCCCATCCAGTCCCGCGCCCTCTCCGGCCAGGACTCGCTGCTCTCCATCGTCCAGATGCCCGCCGGCGTGCCCGTCGGCACCCTGGCCATCGGTGACAGCGGCGCCAAAAACGCCGCGCTCCTGGCCATCGCTATCTTGGCCAACAACCAGCGCCCCGACCTTCGCCAAAAGCTCCATGCCTTCCGCAATGAGCAGGCCGACGACGCCCTGAGCAAGCCCCTGGATTAAGTCGCACGCCCAGCCAAACCCATCACACGCGCCACCCCACACAAGCCCGCTGCAATGCTGCCGGATCGCCCCGTCAGTTGTCATGACGACGACAGGTCGTGATGGGCAAGGGTTTAGACATGAGATCTCGATCCGTATCGGCGCTACAACGTTAAAATGCACGACACGCGCAGCAGGAGACCCCCCATGGCAGGCCACAGTAAATGGGCAAATATCAGGCACCGCAAGGGCAGGCAGGACGCTCGGCGTTCGAAGATCTGGTCTAAGTGCAGCCGCGCGATCATTGTCGCGGCCAAGGCCGGCGGCGGCGACCCGGGCATGAACCTCAACCTGCGCTATGCCATCGACGAGGCCAAAGCGCAGAACATGCCCAAAGACACGATCGCCAAGGCCATCGAAAAGGGCTCGGGCGGCGGCGAGGGCTCGGACTACGAAGAGATCTTGTATGAGGGCTACGGGCCTAACGGCGTCGCGCTGATGATCGAGATCCTCACCGACAACCGCAACCGCACGGCAAGCGAACTCCGCAAGGTCTTCGAGAAGGGCGGGGGCAACCTCGGGGCGTCGGGCTGCGTGGCGTACAACTTCGAGAAGAAGGGCGAGTTCTACGTCGAGAAGAGCAAGGCCAGCGAAGAGAAGATCATGGAGCTGGCCCTCGAAGCCGGTGCCGAGGACATCGAGGACGACGGCGAGGCCTGGCGCATCGTCACCGACCCGTCGGCGTTTATTGCGGTCAAGGATGCGCTCGAAGCGGCGGGTATCGAGCCGGACTCCGCCTCGCTGAGCATGATCGCGGCCAACACCGTCGAGTGCCTGGGCAAAGACGCGGAGAAGATCCTCAAACTCATCGACGCGTTTGAGGACCACGACGATGTGCAGAAGGTCCACGCCAACTTCGACATCCCGGATGAAGAGATGGCGAAGCTGGATACCTGATTGGTCACTTCTATGAATGAAGCGCCGCGGCTTGCCGCGCTGAGGTTGTCTCATGATCCGCAAAGTCATCATCTACACCGGCCAGGTCCAGGGCGTCGGCTTCCGCTACACCACCGCGAACCTTGCCAAGCGGTTTGATGTCGCGGGCTACGTGCAGAACCTGCCCGACGGGAAAGTCCGCCTCGACGTGCAGGGCAGCGCCGACCAGGTCCAAGGACTACTGGATGCGATCGATCAAGCCATGGCCAGCAATATCCGCGAGAAAGACATCAGCGAATTCCCCCCCGACCCCGCGCTGGGCGATGGTTTCACGATCCGTCGTTAACGCATCCAGAACGGTTTAGCGGGAGACGCGAAGCGTCCCGTGCGAAACATGACAGACCAATCGAAACGGGACGCTTCGCTGTCTCTTATACACATCTCCG
>JARFRI010000290.1 GCA_029287335.1 Phycisphaera sp.
ATCATGGTCACGACCGAGGCCGAGAAGAGCCGTGTGGTCGAAGCCATCAAGGCCGGCGTCAACAACTACGTCGTCAAGCCTTTCACGCCAGACATCATGGCCCAGCGGATCAAAGAAACGCTGGAACGCTGCGCAGCGGCCTAACAGAGCGTGATGCACGGAGGGGGGCCCCGCTGCAACGTTCGGATGATCAGACAAAAGACTGGTCGAAGTGAGCCCCGCTATGGACGAAAAGAGTGAACCCAAGGTAGACATCGCCGAGAACGGCTTGAGCGCGTCGCTGATCCTTCCCAAGGATTTTGACCGCTCGACACTGACGCCCGAGTTCTGTGAATCCCTGCTCAAGCGAGCCGGCGTCGAGCCGGATGCGATTGATCAGAACGCGATCATTGAAACCATCACCGAAGCGACGGCCGCTAAGCCCGGCCGATTTGTTGGTTTGATCGCCGAGGCAACCCCGGCGGTACACGGCATCGACGCCTACATCGAGTGGCAGATCGACACGCAACAGGTCAAGTCCGATACCGCTGATGCGCCAGGCAAAGATGTCAAGGATCAGGCAAGCGATGGGGCCAAAGAAGATGAGCCGATCAGTTTTTACGGGCAATCCGTCTTCACGGTCGTCAAGGTCGGTGATGTACTAGGAAAAGTCCACCCTGAAATACCAGGTACTGAGGGCAAAGACGTCCGAGGAAAGGTCCTCGCATCACGCACCGCCAAGCCGCTTGAGTTCAAGTATGACGAGACGCTTGGGATCGATGAAGCGAACGACCTCATCGCCAAGGCCGATGGCGTGCTGATGCGTGATCGGAAATCTGCTCGCGTCAGTGACACGATCGAGGTCGATCAGAACGTCGACTTCAGCACCGGCAATATCGACTTCCCAGGCAACGTCCTCGTGCGCCACGGCGTCAAGGACTGCTTCACCGTCAAAGCCCGTGACGATATCGAAGTACGAGGACTGATCGAAGCGGCAACACTCATCGCAGGCAAAGACCTGCACGCTAAGGGCGGTTTCGCTGGCCGAGAGCAAGGGAGTGCAGAGGTCGATGCCAATCTTTATGGAAAATACCTTGACGGGATCAACGCAACTATTGGTGCAGACCTCCACGTTGAGCGCGAAATCATCAACTGCAACTGCACGGTGTTAGGCAACATCAACTGCCCACGCGGCTCGCTCATTGGCGGGTGTACATACGTTTCCGGGCAGGTTGAGCTGATGGACCTTGGCGCCAGCGCTCAGCCCATCACCGAGATACACGTCGGCGTGCTTCCGTTGCTCGACCCGCTGATCGACGAACTGACAACGATCATCGACCAGATGATTGAAGAACGCGACAAGCTGTTACAAGAGCAGGAGATGATCACCGCCAACAGCGGGTCACGGATCGCACCGATGCACCAAACTAAGATCGACCAGATCAACCTGAAGATGGGCAACCTACAACTTCAATTAGACCGGGCCGAGCCCTCACTGGAAAAGGTGCGTGAACGCGCTGAATCGAAACGGAAAATCGATCTGCGTATCAATCGAAAGATGCATCCCAACGCACTGATCATCTGCGGCGGGTACCACTACCGTGTCACCAGCGAGATCAAAGGACCGGTCCATATTACGGTTAATAAACGTGGCCAACTTGAATACAAGCAAGGCGAGAGCGCCCCGAAGCTGCTTTCCACCGAATCCGAGCTTCGGTCCGCGGCGTAGTGCTCAATCAATCTCTAAATCCATCCGATGACGTGAATATAAAACCTATGAGTGGGACGAACCAAAAAACTCGTGTATTAGTCACCGACGACTCAGCGTTTATGCGTCGTGCGATTCGGCAGATGCTTGAAGAAGAGCCTGATATTGAAGTCGTTGCAGTCGCGCACGACGGAAAGATGGCGATCGAGTATGCCAGGCAGTATGAGCCCGACGTCATCACACTGGACATCGAGATGCCGGTGATGGATGGGCTCACCGCACTGCGCCACATCATGCGGCAGATGCCAACACAGGTGCTGATGATCTCGTCGCTGACAACGGAGGGCTCGGTCGCTTCGCTTCAAGCGTTGCGTATGGGCGCTGCCGACGTCATCGCCAAGGAGCATTCGACCTGCGCCGCAAATATCCTTGAGATCAAAGGTCACCTGGTCAAGTGTGTTCGTGAGCTAGCCAAGGCACGCAAGCCGCGCACCGACAAGTCGAGCCCGCCCACGCCCTCTCACGCCATCCCGCAACTCCGCGTCAACGACTACCGCATGCTTGCGATCGGCTCGTCAACGGGTGGGCCGCCCGCACTTGAAAAGATCCTGCCAGCACTGCCGGCAGATTTCCCCATGCCCGTGGTGGTCGCTCAGCACATGCCACTGGTCTTCACCCAGTCGATGTCTAAACGGTTGGATGAGGTCTGCCCGATGAAGGTCGTCCATGCCGACCACGGCACACCGATCCTGGCGGGCCAGATCCACATCGCCCCCGGTGCCCAGCACCTGCACGTCACCCGACGCGCGGGCCGACTATTTGCCAACGTCAGTGACGAACCCAAAGACGCGGCCTACAAGCCATCGGTCTCAGCACTGTTCGAGTCTTGTGCCACGGTCACCGCTAGACAAACGCTCGGTATCGTGTTGACCGGTATCGGCGACGACGGACTGACCGGCGCGAAAACCCTGCATGGCCTTGGTGCAACGCTCATCGCTCAAGACGAAGCGTCCTCCGTCGTCTACGGCATGCCACGCGCGATTGCAGAAGCCAATATCGCCGCTGCTCAGCTCAACCCCGAAGCAATCGCAGCGATGCTGCAAAAAATGCTCGGCAAGCAAGCGGCATAAAGAACAACACGGCTCAAAACACTACGCCGGATCGTGCCCGCTGCCACCCCAGGGGTGACAACGCAAGATCCGCTTAATCCCCATCCATCCCCCACGCCAAGGCCCGTGCTTACCTACCGCATCGAGCATGTACTGGCTGCACGTCGGGTCGTACCGGCACTGCCCGCCCATGAACCAACCCAGCGTCCAGCGGTAGACCCAGACCAGAGCGATGAGCAGATAGCTCACGATCGTATTGATGGGTTTAAGGATCAGGGCAAGCATTGAACCATCGTAATCAAGTACGTGTTCGTTAGCCGGTGGGCAAAATGCCATCACGCACTGCCGCGTTTGAGTCGATCGTTGATCGCACGCCCTAGGCCCTCATCGTCGACGGCAATCGCGGCAATCCCATCCAACCCCATCCCATCCAATTCACGTAGGGTGCTAAATAAGCTTGCTGCAGCGAATGAAAGGTCGCCCGACTCGCTGAGATTTCGCATCACGTCGAAGCGTTCGCAATGAGCAGGTACTTTCCCAACATAAATCAATGCCCATCGGCCCGTTAGCTCATACGTGTCCTGCGCCTGAATACTGTCAAAGAAACGCATTGGTGTACCGGGCGCGTAGTGACGGTCGACCATGCCGGGTGCTGGCTTGGCCTCAAGCCCCGGCGAACTGCTTGGTTTCCGTACCGACACCGGCCCGCCGATTACTTCCTCGATCAACTCTACCGGCAAAGCCCCCAATCGCAGCACCTCCACACCCGCATCCGTGACGCGCAAGACGGTTGACTCGACCCCGCGATCACAGGGTCCGCCATCGAGCACGATGCCGACCTTGCTGCCTAACTCATCGACAACGTGCTGCGCCAAGGTCGGGCTGATCGAGCCGAATGTGTTTGCACTAGGCGCGGCTAGCGGGCAGTGCGATTTTTTTAAGAGTGCGAGCGCAACCGGGTGGTCGGGCACACGCAGACCCACCGCATTCAAACCTGCGGTCACGAGGTCTGGCACGATCGGCTTGCCTTGCTCATCCAGCCTGCGTGGCAGCACCAAGGTCATCGGCCCGGGCCAAAACGCCTCGGCCAAACGCTCAGCCTGCTCACCAAAGAGCGCCAGTTGATTTGCACTCGTTACGTCAGGCACATGAACGATCAACGGGTCAAAGCTCGGCCGCTGCTTGGCTTGGAACACCTTAGCCACCGCGGCTTCATTCAGCGCATCGGCGGCCAAGCCGTAGACGGTCTCGGTGGGCATCCCGACGAGTTCGCCGTCGCGTAGTAGCGCTGCGGCTTGGTCGATCGAGGCGGGGTCCTCGCCTGGCAGGATGGTGCTTGAGTGTGTCATATGTCGCTTTGGGAATAGCCGCGATGCCACGCATCGCCGGGGCTCGCAGGCAATCCCTGAAAATTCGCCAGCGATGCGTAGCATCGCGGCTGTTTCTATACGTGTATTAAATCGTCTCCACGCTGATCACCACGTGCATCGTGTGCGACTGCTCGGGGTCCAGCATAATCGCGTTGGGTTCGATGTTGCCCGACTCGACACAGAGCATGCCCGGCCACTCGTCGTCGCCAAAGTCGGCCATCTTGTTGGCTTTATCCGCCCATGGGTTCCAGACGACGGTCGAGCCGCTTTGCTTTTTATCAATCGTGATGATGCGTTGTAGGCCCGGATCGATGATCTTCGTCGTCGCGGTGCTGTTGTAGGTACGATCGGCCTCGGCTTCAAAGGTGATGGGCTGGTCGTTCTGGGTCAGCGATTGCACGTTACCGCCGACGGTGTCGATGTAGTCGGCGTTTTCTAAACCGACGACCTGAACCTGCTTGATCTGGCTGATACCGAAGTAGGTGTGCAGCGCGGACTCGAAGCTCGCGGGGGCTTGGCCGGTATTGGTGACTTGCAGTTGCATGGTCAGCGTGTCGCTGAAGGTGACGTCGTACTGCAGGGTGAACGGCTCGATCGCGGTACGGAGTGATAACGTGAGGCCTGCGTCGGCGTGTTTCGCGTCGATGAACTCCCACGTGGTGGTGCGGGCGTAGCCGTGGGCCGGTCCGTTTGGGTCGTTGGCGGGTTGATTGCCTGCGAACCAGGGGAAGCAGATGGGCACGCCGCCGCGGATCGCCTTGCCGTACTCGAAGCGGGCCAGGTCGGACAGCCAGATCACCTCATCATGGCCAGCCGGCCGCCAGCGCGTCAGGTGAGCGCCATGGCGGTACAACTCAGCGATACACTTTTCGGTCGTGATCGATGCCCGCCAGAGCCCGCCCTCCCCGCCGGAGAAGTACAGGACGTCCTCGATCCCGAAGTGTTGGTTTAGTAGATGCAGGCTTTCATGCATGACGGGATTGTACGTGGGGCGGGGTTGGCGATGCGATATTGCCGTGATCGATCACACCCTGCCGATTGTATAGAAGCACACTACCCCCGCGAAACGATCTGCCATGACCAGCCCCCGTCTTGTATTTCCCGCCCTACTCGCTTTGTTGGTCCTCGTGGTCGCGTGTCGGCACAGCAGCACCCCGCCGACGACTGCCATCCGACCGCATAAGACCCCGACCTATCAAACCGACCGCAGCGCGACCGAAGCCCGCCTCACCGCTAAGCGGGGTCCGCTGGTCGTCACCGCGCACAGTGAGCCGATGCTCCGTATTCGTATTGGACGCGAGCTGACCGCCGCCACCCTCTCGGCCGCCGGTTCCATCACCGTCGGCCCGGGCGTGATGGACATCGGCAAGGCCAGGCCCTACACCTTCCAATCACCTCTACGCATCTCACACGACCGAGAAGGCTTCGTCTTGACCGAGCCCAACGGCAACAGCGTCCGCTGGCGGCTGAGCACCTTGGAGGTCCGCAGTCAAGCCGGCAACATCACGATCGACAACAACCCCTACCCCGGCCGAATCGAAGTGGTCGCGACGAAGAGTAACGCCGGCCAACCCACCGGCACGTTCGACACCATCAACCACGTCGGCATGGAGTCGTACCTGCCCGGCGTGCTGAGCAAAGAGCTCTATCCCAACTGGGACCTCAGGGCCTACCGCGCCCAAGCCATCGCCGCCCGCAGCTACGCGATCTGGGAAATGAACCTACCCATCCGCCGCGGCAGCCACTTCGACCTCGAAGCAAGCCAGGCCAGCCAAGCCTACATCGGTGCCAACGCCAGCGACAAAGCACGCACCGCCGTCGCCGACACCGCCGGCCAGGTGCTGGTCTATGAAGGCCGAGTCCTGCCCGCGTTCTACTCAAGCTGCTCGGGTGGCGTCGGGCAAGACGCGATCGCGGCCTGGCCCAACAAAGTTGACAACCTCGCGCCGCTGCAGGGCCGGGTCCAAGGCGCGTGGGGCCAGCAGTCCAACAAGTTCCGCTGGGGCCCGGTGCAACGCGATCGAGCGACGCTCTCCAAACGCATCGCCGCGTGGGGCACGGTCAACAAGCACCCAGTCGTACGGCTGGGCCAACTCGCAGGCGTCCAAGTCGCCAAGACCAACAAGGTCGGCCGACCCACCAAGCTTCGCGTGACCGACACCACAGGACAAGCGTTCGAGATGAACTGCGAAGACCTGCGCATGGCCACGAACTTCCCCGCGGGCAGCCTGCCGAAGATCGAGTCGGCCAACCTCGCCTTCTCCAGTCACGCCGCCTACACCATCAACGCCAACACTGTCACCATCACCGGCCAGGGCTTCGGCCACGGCGTCGGCCTATGCCAATTCGGTGCCCAACAAATGGCCAGTCAAGGCAACGCGCACAACAAAATCCTCGGGTTCTACTACCCCGGCGCGCGGATTCAGAAGGCGTATTGAAAAACGTGTTCAGCGGCCGCGTCGCAGCCGCCCAATAGAATCAATACACAACGGGCGGCTTCGCCGCGCCCGCTAAACGACTCACTTCTCTAAGTCTTTTTCCAAGTGCGCTGTCTTCAACGATGGCCCAGGCATCGCGGGTCGGACCTGGCTCTTCCACTTGGAAGGCTCGAAGTAGTCGTAGATGATCTGGACCGCTTCATCGACATCGTCGGTGACCTGGATGAGGTCGAGGTCTTCCGGGCTGATGGTGTGGAACTTATCGTCGAGTGTGGACTTGATCCAGTCGATCAGGCCGTCCCAGAAATCGTGGCCGATGAGGACGACGGGGAAGGGGTGGATCTTCTGGGTCTGGATGAGGGTGATGGTCTCGAAGAGCTCATCCATCGTGCCAAAGCCGCCGGGGAAGATGATGAAGCCGCAGGCGTACTTAACGAACATGACCTTGCGGACGAAGAAGTAGCGGAAATCGATCTTGTGGGTCTGGTAGGGGTTGGGCGTCTGCTCGAAGGGCAGGTCGATATTGAGCCCGACGCTGTGGCCGCTGCACTCCATCGCGCCTTTGTTGGCCGCTTCCATGATGCCTGGGCCCCCGCCGGTGATGACGGCGAACTTCTTGGCGCAGATCTTCTTGCCGCATTCGACGGCCATGTCGTAGTACTTCTCGCCGGGCTTGGTACGGGCCGAGCCGAAGACGGTGACGCCGGCCCCGATCTCGGACATGACATCAAAGCCATCGACAAATTCAGAGAGGATACGGAAGAGCCGCCAGGTCTCACGGGACAGGGCGACTTCACGATCGAGGCGTTCTTTTGCGGTATCCATGGCCAGAAGTGTACGCGGAGCGCGTAACAATCGCATGAAAGAAGCCCACGGATCGAATCCGTGAGCTTCTTTTTTGATTGGGTTGTCGGGGATGCTTACCCGATCAGCTTATCGATCTCATCCGCGTAGGCGGCTTCGGGCTGCATGCCTTGGAAAGACTTCACGGCTTCGCCGTTCTGCATGAGGATGACGGTGGGGATCGACGAGATGCCGTACTTCACGGCGGTGTCGCGGTTGCCGTCGGTGTCGAGTTTGCCGACCTTGACCGAGTCGCCGTACTTTGCGGCGAGCTTGTCGATGACCGGTGCGAGCATGCGGCAGGGCATGCACCACTCGGCCCAGAAGTCGACGAGGACGGGGGTTTGCGATTTGAGGACTTCTTCCTCGAAGTTGTCATCGGTGAACGTGTGAACTGCTTCGCTTGCCATGGCTGGCTCCAATCTGACGGGGTTGCCGTCAAAGGTGGGGATTTAATCGGGCCTGTCTGCACCCCACGATACTTCCGGGGGTGGAGGGACGATTCTAGGCCTGCCAAGGCGTCGCGGCAAACACCCTCATGGGTTTGCTCCGAGGCGTTGGGGGCTAAAACCAGGGCTCGCCCGTGCCCGGCAACGTGCCGAGCAGGTGTAGAACGCTGGGGTGGATGGGTTTATTCCGGAGTTGATTGCGCGGGCCGAAGGTCCATCACATGCCGTTCGGCGGTGATGTTGCCGCGCCATTCGTTGATC
>JARFRI010000378.1 GCA_029287335.1 Phycisphaera sp.
GCCCGGTCACGCCACGCGGCAGTTCAAGCTCGACTTGGCTGTGCCGATACTCGCCTTTTGGCCCAAGCGGTGCGGTGCGTTCAAACGTACGCAACGGCAGATCGGTCGCGTCGAGTTTGTCATCGACAGAGAGATAGATGCGGTCGGCCCAGCCGTGCTCGCCGAGCTTCGGGTTGCTGCTGGCCCAGCCTTCGCCGACGTTTTCGATGGCGAAGTCGATCAGTACCAAGCCACTGGCGGCGGCGCGTTCGGGGGCGTTGAAGGTATCGATGGCAAGTTCGGGGCGCTGCGGGCCGTCGATATAGATCGGTGCCACGCGGGTGTTGTTGGAGCGATCTTTATCTGGGAATTGACGATCGGTATCGACCTGATAAATCAGCCAATAGGGGCCATCGACATCATTCGGAAAGGTGGGAAATCTAGGCTGAGGGTTTGTCCCAGCTACCTGCAGGTTTAGTAGCGTATCATCGACGTCTGGTAGACGATCCCTGGAGAGCGACAGCGTGTTAATGTGTGGGTGCGCGTTCATCCCGCCGTGGATCGGGTCGCTAAACAATCCAAGCTTTACGCGATAGATAACGTGCTCGCCGGACTTTGCGTATGGGTCTGCCTCGAAAAGCTTAATCCCCATATCAATTTGTAGATCTGGTTCTGCATTCCCCACCGCCGCCCCGACCCATGGCAGCATCACCGCGTGCAGCGCGATGGCTGCCGCGAACGAACCGATCAGCACCAGGTTGTCGCGTTTGGTTTGCATGGGCGCTTCCGGGGGCTCTAAGGTGAGACGCCTGAGCCGGCCTCAAGTTTCGGGAAACGCATATCGACGATGCCCGCCCGTTGAATACGGTCGATCAGGTCAACAAAGCCCGGCAGGCGATCGACCGACGCGGTGACGTTCTGCGTCGCCACCACCAGCGGCGGCACATCCGCCCGGCTCGCGATCTCCCGCAGCCGACCATCCAACTCATCGTCCGCCACCGCGACGCCGTCGATCAGTACCGCCCCGTTGCCATCGATCTCCAACAGCACGATCGGCTCGTCCACCGCATCGCTGGCCCCCTGCACCGACACCAGCGCGACGCCCGACGACTTGAGCTCAACCATCACCACCATCGCGTAGATGAAAAACGTCAACAGCAAAAACACCACATCAATGAGCGGCATCAATTCCACGCGGGGGGTGTGATCATGTCGGCGGACTGGACGCATATCGATATTGTACCCCTGCGGATAGTCAGCCTCGGCTAAATGTCCAATGACCAAGCCTAAATGACCAATGTCGATCCGCAAGGCCTTGTCATTGGACATTTAGGCTTGGGGCTTGGGTCATTAAACCCTGATCGCGTCCCACGCCGCAGCGACCTGCTCGCTCAGCGTGTCGTTCACGATGCTCACCGCGCCCATGCGGTCGGGCAGGACCAGACGCACTTGACCGTCCTTAACCTTCTTGTCCGTCTGCATGATGCCCATCAAGAGTTCGGTGTCGGCGATCTTGTCGCTGGACGTCGGCAAGCCGATCCGATCCAGCAGCGCGACCAATCGATCTAGCAGTGATGCATCGCATCGGCCGGTGGCGACAGCCAGTGACGTCGCCGCAACCATGCCCAGCGACACCGCCTCGCCGTGGGCATATGGGCCTTCATAGGCGTGCGCCTGGGGCGGGGGCTTGGGCACTTCAAACCTTGGTGCTGCGGCAAACCTTCGTCGCTTGGGTACCGCAGCAGCGGCCTGCACGGCCGGGCTTGCCTCGATCGCGTGAGCAAACGTGTGCCCGAAGTTCAGGTGCGCCCGCACGCCCTGCTCCTTCTCGTCTTCCATCACGACCGCGGCCTTGATCTTGACGTTGCGCTGTACCAGTTCGACCAGCGCCTCGCTCTCCAGATTCAGCACGCGATCGACGTTTTCTTCGATCCATGCGAAGAGGTCCGGGTCGCGGATCACGCCATGCTTCACGCACTCGGCCAGGCCGCATCGCAAATCGCGGTCGGGCAAAGTTTTGAGCACGTCCGTATCGATCACGACGAGTACGGGTTGATGAAACGCGCCAACGAGGTTCTTGCCTTGAGGGACGTTGACGCCGACCTTCCCGCCGACGGACGCATCGACCATGGACAGCAGCGTGGTGGGCACTTGGACGAAGGGGACGCCGCGTAGGTAGCTGGCCGCGACGTAGCCGGCGGTGTCGCCGACGATGCCGCCGCCGATGGCGATGACCGGGCTCTTGCGTTCGAGCTTGGCGTCCAACAGCACGGCGAGCAGGTCCTGCACGGTCTTGAGCGACTTCATCTTTTCGCTGGCGGGCATGACGCCGACGGTGATGTCGTAGTCCGCTCGTTTGAGTGATCGCAGCGCGACTCGGCCGTGCGAAGTCTCGATCTTCTGATCGATGATGGCCGCGGCCTTAGCGTGGGGCGCGACCTTGTCGAGGCGCTGGCCCAGCGTATCGATCGCGCCGGGCTCGATGACGATCTCGTAGCCGTGGTCCTTGCCTGCAATGTTCAATTCAACCGTTGGCATGGCGGAGATTCTAGCGGATCAACCAGTGCGCCTGTTGCCGTCACCTGCAAGGCGACGCGTTGGGGCGACTGGCACGTCGCCTTGCAGGCGACGGCTAACGGGATCAGTCTGTTGTTTCGTGCTTTTTGCTCAGCACATCCAGCGCCGCGACGGGGTCTTCGGGCAGGTCGTCGATGTCTTCATCTTCATCTTCGCCCCGCTGGGCTTGTGCCTCGCGTTCGCGGCGCATGTCTTCGAGGCGGTCGCGCAGCATCGTGCCCCCGCCGCCACCGGTGGAGACTTTGCGCATCAGGATCCGCATAAAGAAGAAGAAGCCAGCCACGACGACAATCGCGAGGATGATTTTGGTGAGGAACGAAGTGGAGCCGTCGGCCGGGTTGCTGGCCACAGCTTCCTCGGTTTGCTCAGCCGCCCCGCCGATGAAGACGGGGTAAGTGTAGGGCTTGCCGTTGGCCGAGGGGATGGTCCAGAGCTTGAGGAAGCGCGCCGCGATACGGACCTTGCTGCCCCGCTCCAGCGCGATCATCTTCGCGTTAGGGTCGTTGAAGAGCACGATCACCGTCGCGTCGGGATTGTCTTTATCGGTGACGATGGTCCATCGCGTGACTTGGTCGCCCCAGGCCGGGTCGCCTGCCCGCAGCAGCTTCTCATTGCTGTGATTTTCCAGCGTTGGCCAACGATCCCCGCCCGCGAACCAGCCCTCGATCAGGTACGCGTTGCCGCGTGCCTTCCCGGGCTTGTCCTTCAGAAAGCCGTAGTCCGGCGGCGGCGCGACGGCCGCGCCCGCGTCCCCGCTGAAATCATCGCCCCGCCACGTCGCGGCGTTACGCAGCAACACGTAGAACCCGTCCTGCTGATCCAGCACATCATCGCCGTCCGTCGTCCCATCGGCCAAACGCTGACGGTCGGACTCAGACAGCTCCGGTGCCGCGAGAGCCGGGAAAACCAAGACAAATAGCAGTAGTAGTGAACCCATTCGCATGGATTTAGTTTACCGCCACGCCGCCAATCCGCATGCGGTATCATTTGCGATTCCACGTTTTGCCTGCAGAACCCCCAAACAAGCCGCGCCATGAACACCGAAGCCGACACCGCACAAGCCATCGCTGACATCCCCGACTCGGTCCGTGGCCAGGTCGTACCCATCGTCGACTTCGGCAGCCAGTACGTCCAACTCATCGCCCGCCGGGTCCGCGAGGCCGGCGTCTTCTCCATGCTCGTCGGCCCGAACATCAC
>JARFRI010000100.1 GCA_029287335.1 Phycisphaera sp.
GTGGTGTGGCGCCCGGTGGTTTTCGATCGCCAGGTGGTAGCGGTAAGGATCGATGCCCTCGGCCTTGTCCACCAGTTCGGTATTCCCCCAGCCGAAGATATCAAGCTCAGGCAACGCCGACTTGAGGTGGTGCGTGAAGCGGTAGCGATCCCGGTGCAGCGTATGGTTCTGCTGTTTCTCAGAGCAGAGCGTTGAGATCATTCGAGTCTTATCTACCGGCGGCCCCGCGGCGATCTCGTCGTAAGTCCTTCGACGCGCTTCAGGGTGGTGGAGCGGCCAGCCATAAAACCACTTCAATGCCGGCTGAGAACGAACAACATTTTGATGTTGCAGTGCCCAGGGTTCCTGGCTGGTCAGGACCACGCCGAACTGATTGAGGAACGCGCTGCCATAGGTCTTGATGCTCGATGGCTCGGTGGTTACGAGCAGCGTCTGGCCGGTTGGGCAGGGCAGGGTTTCGGGCGCGACCAGGTCCTCGTAGACGACAAGCCAGTCGTAGTCCCGGGCCTTGGGGCCAAAGACAAAACGGCATCGTCCCCAGACATGCTCGCCGCCGGGGAACTGTCGCTCCCAGCCCTCCAGCGAGAAAATCTTGACGGTCACGGGCTGCGAATCAGTCACAAGCAAGCTCTGTTACGGGGGTAGCGCATCATCTTACAACCGGGCAGACTGACGGTGGTTGTTTCGTTCTTGTCTAGACCCAATGCTCGGCGAGTTGGGGGGCGGGGCGCGTCGTGTGGCGGAGTTTGCCGCGATAGCCAGCGATCGCCTCGTCGGGGTTGGGCCTGCCATGGAAGACCAGGATGCGGATGCCCGGCTTGACGCGTGGGGCAAGCAACAGGTTGAGCGGGAAGATCGGCTTGCAATGGTGCTTGAAACTGTGCACCCAGTCCGCAGGCCAATAGTCCCGTCGCTGCCGCATGCAATCGGTCATGAACGCCTGCTCGGTCGGGAAGTCGTTGTAGGCGTGGTCGGGGTCCTCGATGAAGCGATCTAGCGCGTGGTCGCAGGTGCCGGGCATGAAGCGGACGACCGAGGAGTTGCCGATGTCCGGCCGAGGCCTGAGCAATTGCTTTCGCCACGCGACCCAGTTGTGGATCATGCAGAACCGGTCCGGCTTGTAATCGAACAGATCGTCAAGGCTACCCATGATGATCACATCAAGGTCGAGGAACAGCGTCGGTCCCTTCAGCCCGGTGTGGCTGTGCAGCAGCGTGATCTTGAGCATGATGTTGTTGGCAAGTCGCGGGACGACGACCAAGGGGTCAATCGGCCGACACTCGACCGCTGGGTCAACGCCTGAGGGGTCGTCCGTAAAGCAGACCATCCGGAAGGGCCGATCAAGA
This sequence comes from Phycisphaera sp., assembly GCA_029287335.1. Taxonomy (GTDB): domain Bacteria; phylum Planctomycetota; class Phycisphaerae; order Phycisphaerales; family Phycisphaeraceae; genus JAHQVV01. Next base: position 1,347 of record JARFRI010000100.1, read on the forward strand.
TGTTTTTTAACCCCGCGATAGAGTTTGTTGACGTACTCGCAAGAATAGAGCTTGCCCCATTTCAAGCAGATGATATTGACCGGTTCTTGCAGCGGCGCGGCAGCGACGGGGTGATGCGGGTTGATTTCTTTGACCTCCATTGTGGTCATTGCTCCGGCTGATCTGAGACAAGCGAAGCTACGCTGAACTTCATACGGATTGTAATCGCCTCGCCCTTATCACGAGTATGCCCCAGGCTCATGACACTGGGTTTGCATCGATGGGCAAGGACGATCATTCGACGTACTGCTTAGCGGCGCGATACGATCAGCTGCTATGAACAAGGCCAACTCGCAAACTACGACCACCCGTTACACCAAGTCCGCTGCCGCCCATGCCGAGGCGAAGACGCTCATGCCCGGCGGGGTGAACTCGCCGGTGCGGGCGTACAACGCGGTAGGGCGCGAGCCGATCACGATCGCCAAGGGCAAGGGCTGTGTCGTCACGGACGTTGATGGAAATGAATATGTGGATTATGTCGGGTCGTATGGGCCTTTGATATTGGGGCATGCGCCGGAGGTGGTGGTCGCGGCGGTGACGAAGACGGCGACGCACGGCACGAGCTTCGGGATGCCGACGCTTTTAGAGAATCAACTCGCCAAGACGGTGATCGACGCGGTGCCTTCGGTGCAGGTCGTGCGCTTTGTGAACTCGGGGACCGAGGCGGCGATGAGCGCGTTGCGCTTGGCTCGCGCGGCAACGGGCCGGGGCAAGGTCATCAAGTGCATCGGCTGCTACCACGGCCACACCGACGCGATGCTGGTGTCGGCGGGCAGTGGGGCGACGACGCTGGGGACACCCAGTTCGCCGGGCGTACCCGAGAGCCTAGTGAAGAACACGCTGCTGGTGCCTTACAACGACTTGGCTGCTGTCGAGGCGACGATGCAAGCGCACAAGGACGAGATCGCGTGCATGGCCGTTGAGCCGATCGCGGGGAACATGGGGTGCATCCCGCCGGAGCCGGGGTACTTAGAAGGGCTGCGGAAGTTGTGCGATACGTATGGCGTGCTGCTGCTCTTTGATGAGGTGATGACGGGCTTCCGCGTGGACTACGGCTGCGCGCAAAAGTTGTACGGCGTGATGCCGGACCTCACTTGCCTGGGGAAAGTCGTCGGTGGCGGGCTGCCCTGCGCGGCCTACGGCGGCAAAGCAGAATACATGCGGCAAGTCGCGCCCGATGGCCCGATGTACCAAGCAGGCACGCTCAGCGGCAACCCACTGGCGATGGCGGCGGGGCTGGCGACGCTACAGGCACTCAAGGCCGATGACTTTGCGGCTTACGCACAGCTAGAAAAGTCGGCACGTCGTCTGGAGATGGGCCTGGCTGAGGCGTCGGCGTCCGCGGGGGTGCCAACCTACATCACGCGCGTCGGCTCGATGATCTGCCCGTTCTTTGTGCGCGAAGTGGGCCAGCGTGTCGTGAATTACGACGACGCCACGGCCTGCCGAACCGATCGCTTCGCGGCGTTCTTCCGCACGATGCTGGATGAGGGCGTCGTCCTGCCCCCGGCCCAGTTCGAGGCATGGTTCATCGGCACGGCTCACGATGACGACGCCATCGAAAAAACCATCGCCGCTGCAAGTAAGGCCTTTGTGGTGGCTTCGGACATCTAAAACGTTTGTTTTCAACGCCAAGACACCAAGTGGCCAAGACGCCAAGAAAGCGAGACGCATTGCCTTAACTTGGCGTCTCTGCGTCTTGGCGTCTTGGCGTTAAAATGCGACGCCTATCCGATTTGATCAAACGTAGAGACCTGCACCATGACCGCGACCGCCACCCAAACCTTCACCATCCTCGCCGCTGACAAACTTGCCCAGCAGGGCCTGGACTGGATCAACGCCCAGCCCGATGCTGAGCTGCTCAACAAGCCCGGCCTGACCGAAGACGAGTACGGGCAGATGCTCTCGGAGGGTGGCATCCATGCGATGATCGTCCGCTCGGGAATCTCTGTCACCGCAAAGGTGTTAGAAAACCCAGGCGACCTGAAGATCATCGCGCGGGCTGGCGTCGGCGTTGACAACATCGATCTGCAGGCCGCGACGGACAAGGGCATCCTGGTCGTCAATACGGCAGAGGCCTCGACGATTACCACGGCTGAGCATGCGTTCGCGCTGATGATCAGCCTGCTCCGTAACATCGGCCCGGCATACAAGACGATGACCGGTGGTGGTTGGGACCGTGGCAAATACAAGGGCCGGCAACTCAGCGGCATGACGCTCGGCGTCGTGGGCTTTGGCCGTATCGGACAAACGATGGCCAAGCGAGCGATCGCCTTTGGCATGAACGTCGTCGCGTTCGACCCGGTCTTCAACAGCCCGACCGCGCTCGATGGCAAGGTCAAGATGTACACCGACTTTGAGGCCATGCTGCCCGAGGCGGATGTGCTCAGCTTCCACGTCCCACTCAACGACCACACGCGCGGCATGCTCAACGCGCAGACGTTTGAAAAATGTCGCGACGGCGTGTTCGTCGTCAACGCGGCGCGTGGCGGCGTCGTCGATGAAGAAGCCATCATCCCAGCGATCGAC
>JARFRI010000406.1 GCA_029287335.1 Phycisphaera sp.
GCCGCGGCGCTCGCGGGCCTGTTGACCGATGGCGCGTACGGTGCGCCGACCAGCCCGACACAAGACCAGATCACCCAGGCTGCGACGCACTTTGCGCCCAAGGCCAAGCGCATTATCTACCTGCATATGGCCGGCTCCCCGCCACACCACGACCTGTTCGACTACAAGCCGCTGCTCAACAAGCGTCACGGCGAGGTCGCGCCCAAAGAAGTCTACGCCAGCCGATCCGCGTTTGTGAAACCCAATGCGAAAGTGCTCGGCACGCCATACAAGTTCGAGAAGGTCGGTCAGTCCGGCATGTGGATGAGTGAACTGCTACCCAACCTCAAGAAGGTGGCCGACGACTTGTGCGTCGTGAAGTCACTGCACACCGACCAATTCAACCACGCCCCCGCGCAGCTCGCGCTACACACCGGACACTTCCTGGCCGGTCGTCCATCGATGGGTTCGTGGTTGACCTACGGCTTAGGCAGCGAGACGGACAACCTCCCCGCGTTCTTGGTGCTTGTCTCCGGCGGCAAGAGCCCGTCGGCCGGCGGCGCGGCATGGGGCTCGGCCTTCCTGCCTTCGATCCATGCGGGTGTGCAGTGCCGAAGCGAAGGCGACCCGATCCTTTACGTCTCCGACCCCAAGGGCGTGGACCGCGCGACCCGCAGACGCACGATCGACGCGATCAACAAGATCAACGAAGAGCAGTCCAAGGAGTTCAACTGCCCCGAGACGCTCACGCGCATCGAGCAGTATGAGCTCGCCTTCCGCATGCAGACGTCCGTGCCCGAGGTGATGGACATCAAGAACGAGTCCGAAGAAGTCTTGGAGATGTACGGCGCCAAGCCCGGCGAAGAATCATTCGCGAACAACTGCCTGCTCGCGCGTCGCTTAAGCGAAGCGGGTGTCCGCTTTGTTCAGCTTTTCGACTGGGGTTGGGATGTGCATGGCACGCGACCTGCCGACGACCTGCTTAACCAACTCCCGCTGAAGACCAAGCAAACCGACCAGCCGATCGCGGCCCTGATCGCTGACCTCAAGCGACGTGGCCTACTCGATGAGACGCTGGTCGTCTGGTCCGGCGAGTTTGGCCGCACGGTCATGAACGAAGCGCGGAACAACAAGGGCTTCCTCGGCCGGGACCACCACCCCAACTGCTTCACCATGTTCATGGCCGGCGGCGGGGTGAAACGCGGCGCGGTCATCGGCGAGACCGACGAGTGGGGTGCCCACATCGCCGACAACCCGATCCATATCCACGATCTGCAAGCGAGCATCCTGCACCTGATGGGGGTCGACCACAAACGGCTGACCTACCGCTTCCAGGGCCGGGACTTCCGGCTGACGGATGTACACGGGTACGTGAAGAAAGAGCTATTTGCGTAAGCGCTTCCCCGGTAGGACAGGCATTCCTGTCTGTCAACAGGCCATAGGCCTGATGCTGTAATATGTTCGACGAACCGAACTCGGCTGCGCCGGGTGACAGGCAGGAATGCCTGTCCTACTTTTTGAATTAACTCCACGGAGACCTCCACGATGAAACGATTGATCCTTGCATTGACGCTGGCCGTTGCGCCCGCTGCCTTGGCACACAAAGGCCACGACCATGTCGACAAACCTAGCCGAGCACTGACCGAGAGCGTTGTCCTCGGGCAGGACGACCACCAGTTCAAGACCATCCCCGGCTGGGCCAAGGTCCTCAAGGGAGATCACTTCGGCCCGACGCACGGTAGCGCCGCGGTCGACAAAGATGGCAATATCTACATCACCCTCAACTCGCCCAACCAGGACGGTTTTGGCATCCTCGTCTACGACAAAGAAGGCAACGTCAAGAAGGGCATCGCCAAGGGCGAGCACGGCCTGCACAGCCTGATCTATGTCGAAGAAGACGGCAAGGGTTTCTTGTACGGCGCGCAAAACGCACAAGGCCCAAAGATGGGCGTCACCAAGCTCACGCTCGATGGCGAAGTCGTCATGCGAATCGGTAAGCCCGAAGAGTCGACAGCAAAGGGTTGGCGTCCCACGGCGGTCGCGGTTGGCCCCGATGGTGATATCTATCTGGCCGACGGCTACGCCTCGAACTTTGTTTATCAGTGGGACAAAGAAGGCAAGTTCATCCGCCAATTCGGTGGCCGCGGTAAGGGTGATGGCCAGTTCAGCACCTGCCACGGCATCAACGTGGACTACCGCGGCGAAAAGCCGACGCTCCTGATCGCCGACCGTGAAGCGGGTCGCCTGCAATCGTTCACGCTGGAAGGCGAGTTCATCGCGGTCACGACGACGGGCCTGCGTCGGCCTTGTGCGGTGGTGTTCCATGGCGACCTTGCAGCCGTCGCAGAACTCGCCGGTCGAGCCGTCGTGCTGGACAAGGACAATAAAGTGATCAGCGTCCTGGGCGACAACCCCAATAAAGGCCAGCGGGCCAACTTTAAGGTCGCCCCCAAGGACTGGACCGAGGGCTTCTTTAACGCCCCGCACGGCCTGACCTTCGACAACGAGGGCAACCTGATCATCACCGAGTGGAACGCCAATGGACGTTTCGCGTTCCTGCAGAAGATCGAGGCCAAGGCCGATCAAGCCGAGTAATCGGCCCTGACGCGTCGCTTGGGCGGCGGCCCGGCAACATGGATAACAAACTAGGACAGGCCGATCGTTTTGAAGCGGTCGGCCTGTTTTTTGTTGATTGGGCATGCCCGTCGGATCGATGGTGTAATGGTGATGCCTGCACCGCGTCGCGCTTGAGTTGAGATTTTTGTATGCGTGATCGATCGCGACAACTTGTGGGAGCCCGGCACGTCATCGTGACGCTGCTGTTGGTTGCTGCATTCACCATCGTCGCTGGGCTGGTCATCGGCCAGCCCGCTGCGCAAGACGCGGGCAAGAGCAAGGCAACATTTGCACAGTCCATCGAAGCACAAGCCAAGCGCGACCCGCTCGCTCTTGAACTCGAGCAGCGCCTCGCCAACGATATCCGTCCGCTCATCCAGAAGTACTGCTACGAGTGCCACGGCAACGGCAAGAAGAAGGGCGGGGTCAAGCTCGACGGCCCCGGCGACATCAAGGCCATTATGAATGGCGCGGAAGACTGGCTGACGGTGGTTGAGGTGATGCGCCTTGGGCTCATGCCGCCGGAGAAGAAGCCCCAGCCCACCGGGCACGAGAAGCTGACGATCCAGCAGTGGGTCGATGAGGCCACCGAGTACTACCCCGAAGACGCGGCACCCGATCCGGGCTGGTACACGATCCACCGGCTTAACCGCAGCGAGTACCGCAACACGATGCGCGACTTGCTGGGTATTGACCCCGCCAAGCACGACCTGACCGAGCACCTGCCCAGCGACGACACGGGTTATGGCTTTGACAACATCGCGGACGTGCTGTCGATGTCGACACTGCAGCTAGAGATGTTTCTGCAGAGTGCCGAAGAAGCGATCGAGCTTTCACTGGGAGGTAAAGACAACGCCAAGCCGCGTGCGCTGCGGAATCTCAAGCGCAGCCAACTCGGCGCGGAACTCGACGGCGGCGGGCACCATCTCTGGACGATGGGTACAGTCTCCGCGCAGCACGAGTTTACAGAGGCCGGAACTTACGAAATCATTTCACGGGTTTATGGCGATCAGGCTGCTGGCGTGGGTCCGAAGATCGAGTTGTATGTCGGGGATCAAGTTGTCGAGGGATTCGATGTCACCGCAACCCCCCAAGACAAGGCGCAGGTCGTCCGTGCGAAGGTCAAGCTAGTAGCAGGTAAGCACGAAGTCGGGTTGCGCTTCACCAATGATGAAGTCATCAACGGCCAAGACCGCAACCTCTACGTTGAGTCGATCTCATTAGTCGGCCCGACAGACTTATCACGGGGCGATGCACGTGCCAACATCTTCTTCATCCAGCCCACCGCTGACGATCAAGGAAACCGTTTGCCCGGCATCGACAGCCGAAAGCGCATCACCGAGTCGCAGGCCGCAAGGCAAGTGATCGAGCGATTTGCCACCCAAGCCTTCCGAAGGCCGGCCGATACGGGCGAGGTCGGCGCGCTGCTTCGGCTGTACCGCGATGCGCGTGAAGCGGGCGACGACTACGAGTCGGCCGTGAAACTCGCGCTGACCGCGACGCTTGTTTCGCCCAACTTCCTGTATCGGCCGATCGGCAACCCCAAGCCGCACGACCCCGCGTTTGTGTATGAGCTCGATGACTATGAGCTCGCCTCCCGCCTGTCGTACTTCCTCTGGTCGAGCATGCCCGACGATCGGCTGCTGGATCTGGCACGAGCCAAGCAACTGCGCAAGCCAGAGGTGCTTAAGAAACAAGTCCAGCGCATGCTCATGGACCCGCGCAGCGATGCGCTGGTCGAGAACTTCGCTGGCCAGTGGCTGCTGCTGCGCAAGCTCGATGGGCTGGAGATGGACCCGAAACTATACCCAGCGTTTAACGATGACCTGCGTGAGTCGATGCGCAGCGAGGCGGAGCTGTTCTTCGCGGATGTGCTACGTCACAACCGCAGCGTGCTTTCTTTCTTAACCAGCGATCGAACGTTTGTGAATGAAACGCTGGCCGAGCACTACGGCATCCGCGGGGTGAGTGGCGATGACTTCAGGGGCATCGACCTGCCCGCCGACTCACCACGGGGCGGGGTGCTCACGATGGCGGCCACGCTCACCGTGACCAGCCACGCGACGCGCACCAGCCCGGTGAAGCGTGGCGATTATGTCTTGGCTCAGTTGATGGGCACCGCGCCGCCGCCGCCCCCGCCGGACGTCCCGCCGTTGGAGGTCGCAACGCAAGCCGTCGGCGCGGAAAAGACACTGCGCGAGCAGCTTGCCGCGCACGTCGCCGACCCGAACTGTGCGGTCTGCCACAAGCGGCTGGACCCGATCGGCCTAGCGATGGAAAACTTCGACGCGATCGGTGCCTGGCGCGACCGCGAGCAGGGCAAGCCAATTGACGCCACCGGCGAACTGCCCGGCGGGGTGACATTTAATGGCCCGATCGAGCTCAAAGCCGCGATGATGCAGCAGCAGGACGCGTTCGTCGAGAACCTGACCAAGAAGATGCTGACCTACGCGGTAGGCCGAGGAAACGAACCTTTTGATCGGCCTATGATTAAAAAAATTGTGCAAACAGTTGAAAACGACCGCAATCGTATGCAATCATTGATTGAGGCCATCGTCCTTAGTGATGCCTTTACCAAAGCCCGAGGCAGGGAGACTACGCCATGACCAAGCCAGCCCGCGACACCAACACGACTTTCAACATCACCGGTCAGGTTCGGCCGATGTCGCGTCGCACCATGCTCAAGGGCCTGGGCGTCGCGATGGCGCTGCCGATGCTCGACGTGATGGCCCCCGGAAGTTTTGGCACGACCCGCGCGATGGCCGCCGCAGGCAACAGCGCGACGCCGACGCGCATGGCCATGGTCTTCGCGCCCAACGGCGTTAACTACGATCACTGGTTACCCAAGGGCGAGGGCAGGCGTTACGAGTTTTCCCCGACGCTCAAGTCGTTGGAAGGCGTCCGCGAGCACATCAACATCATGACCGGCCTGACGCTGGACAAGGCCCGCGCCAACGGTGACGGCCCGGGCGACCACGCGCGATCCGCCGCCACCTTCCTGACCGGTCGCCAGGCCCGCAAGACCTCGGGCAACGATATCCGCCTTGGCGTCAGCATCGACCAGTTCGCCGCCCAGCAGATCGGCGACAAGACGCGCCTGCCCTCGATGGAGATCGGCATGGAGCGCGGCCGGACGGCGGGCAATTGTGACTCGGGCTACTCGTGCTCCTACTCCACCAATGTTTCCTGGGCAGATGAAGACTCGCCGGTACCGAAGATCACCAACCCGATCGATGTGTTCGAGCGGATGTTCGGCAAGGTCGACAACGTCGAAGCCCAGGCCGCGAAACAGGACCGCTTGCGACGACGGGCCAGCATCCTCGACTACGTGATGCACGACACGCAGCGCCTCGAACGCAAGCTTGGCAAGGCCGACCGCAACAAGATCGACGAGTTCCAGACCTCGATCCGCGAGATCGAGCGGCGTGTCCAACTGGCCAAGAGCGGCGACGACATCGTGATGCCCGATGTGAAGATGCCAACCGAAGCACCGGCCAAGCTCTCCGACCGTATCGACCTGATGTACGACATGATGATCCTTGCCTTCCGCATGGACGTCACACGGATCAGCACCTTCATGCTCGGCAACGGCGGGAGCAACGCGCGCTTCGACGAGTTGAACATCCTCGACGGCCACCACACCCTCAGCCACCACCGCAACAACGCCGAGATGGTCGAGAAGATCCGCAAGATCGACCGGTACTACGCCGAGGGCTTTGCCAAGTTTGTGCGCAAGATGGCCGACACGCCCGACGGACGCGGCTCGCTCTTGGATCACTCGATGGTGCTCTTTGGCAGCGGCATCTGCGACGGCAACCGCCACAACCACGAGAACCTGCCCATCATCATGGCCGGCCGAGCCAACGGCTCGATCAGCACGGGACGACTCATCAACTACCGCAAAGAAACCCCGCTTTGCAACCTGTATATGTCGATGCTCGATCGCGTTGGCGCAGATGTTGCGGAGTTCGGCGACGCAACGGGCCGGCTCGAAGGCCTCAAGGCGTAGTGATC
>JARFRI010000071.1 GCA_029287335.1 Phycisphaera sp.
GTACTGCTCCAAGATCGTCAGCTACGCCCAGGGCTTCCAGCTCATGGCCGAGGCGCAGAAAGAGTACGACTGGGAGCTGAACTTCGGCGAAATCGCCAACATCTTCCGCGGCGGCTGCATTATCCGCGCCCGGTTCCTGCAGAAGATCACCGAGGCCTACGAGAAGGACCCCAAGCTCCAGAACCTGATGCTCGACCCGTACTTCAAAAAGGCGTTGCACGGCGCTCAAGAGAACTGGCGCAAGGTCATCATGCTCGCCGCGCAGTACGGCATCCCCGTCCCCGCATTCGGCGCGGCGCTGGCCTACTACGACGGCTACCGCACCGCGACGCTGCCCGCCAACCTACTCCAGGCCCAGCGCGACTACTTCGGTGCCCACACCTACGAACGCGTCGACCAGCCGCGCGGCAAGAAGTTCCACGTCGACTGGCCCGAGGCCGACCGCCCGCAGCTAGACGCGTCAGGTTCAGGTCACTAAACACATCCCGCATCACCCATGGAAGCCCACGGATTTAATCCGTGGCGGAGAGGGCGGGATTCACGCCACCCGCAGATCGCAACTTTGGTCTCAATAGTAGTTTACGCACCAAGCCCATTTACAGCCAGAACTTACGCGAATCCGGTCAAGTCCGACTGAGTCCGGTTGAGTCCGGACGCGGAGGTCACCAACAGGGACAGATCCGGGACAAGTCGGGGCCAGTCCGTTGGCTCGGCCTCGGCATTGCCTTGATGCTTTTATCGGTGACCTGCATGGTATCGACGGCGGTGTCTGCGAAGCCCCGGCGCGGCGCGATCTACGCAAGGTACTCGACCGATGACCAGAACTCAGTCGAAGACCAGATCCGAGAGTGTAAGGCCTGGGCGGCGGCGAACAACGTCGTTATCGACGACAAGATGATCTTCATCGACCGCGGCAAGACCGGCCGAAAGACCAACCGCCCCGGCTACCAGGCGATGCTCGATCAGCTGGATGACGTCGACGTCGTCATTGTTCTGGAGACCTCTCGGCTCCACCGCAAGCTCTACGCGGTCCTCAAGTTTATTGCTGAGGAGATCGTTGATCCCGAAAAGCGGATCGTGTTTGTCAGCCAAGGGATCGATACCGCAAAGGATGACCGTTACAAGACGCTTTTGCCAATCCTTGGCCTTGTTGATGAATTGCGTGTGATGTCCGGCAATGCCAACATCCAGGCTGCACATAAGAGCATGCACGCCGAAGGGCTGGCCTGGGGCAGCCGGACGTTTGGGTATCGGGGCGAGGCCATCGAGGGCCGGAAGACTAAGAAGGGCAATGAGCGCCGTCGGTGGGTCAGTGACGAAGTCGAGGCCCAGTGGGTTCAGAAGATCTTTACGTGGTTCGTCAAGGACGGCGTGCCGATCGCCCAGATCGTCGAACGGCTGAATAATCAGAGCGCACCGCTGCCGCCCAAGTGTTCCAGTGGTCGCTGGCAACGAGACGCGGTCAAGCGCGTGCTGAGCAACTCTCGCTACCGCGGTGTCTGGCCCTACGGTGTGATGCAAAACATCTGGCAGAATAAGGCGGAGTACAACCGCCAGGTCAAGCGTGACGAGCCTCTGGAGGTCCGGATCGACGAGGACCTGCGGATCATCGACGACGAACTGTGGTTTGCAGCCCAGAAGCAGTCTGAAGTCGAGCGAGAACGGCAGGCCCACCGGCGCCGGCGGGGTTCGGGTGAGCGCCGCTACTCCTCCGTGCTCAACGGCCTGTGCTTCTGCGCCAAGCACAAGGACCAGTTGCTGACCACGTGCGGCGCACACGGCAAGTACCTCCGATGCCCGGCGTGCAAGGACAGCGGCGACGGATACCTGACCCGATTCGTGGACAGAGAACTGGCGACCCGGCTGATCGCGGACGCGGTTGGCAAGATGCTGGCATCGGATGAGGAGCTTGCGGTCCAGCTCAAGCAGGTGTTCGTTGCCCAGGTCGAAGCGTTACAGCAGCGTGACCCGGGTATCGAGAAAGACTTACGCCGTCGCCTGAACAAGCTCAAGAGCCAGATCGAGTTCGTGATGAACGCGCCCGGCGAGACTCCTGAAGACCAGCGTGAGAACCACGATCGGCTGCGTGTTCTCCGGGCCGAGCGAGCCGAGGTCCAGTCGGAACTGGCACGATTGGATGCCGCTCAACAGAGCGCGGTGGTCCCGACCGACGAGCAGGTCGACGAAGCGATCGGCATGATCGCCGACGTGCTTGCCGACGCCGCCAAGGTCGGCGACGTCGAGCGTGAGGAGCGGGCGCACCGCGTCCTTAAGCACGTCACCGGCGGGCGGATCGAGATCGAGCAGGCCGACACCGATGGCGAGGAGAAACCCACGCTCAGGGCGGTCTTCAGCGTCGCGCCCCTGAAGCTGCTGCTCAAAGAGCTGAACGCACCTGAGTTCGGCGTCGACATCGACGAGCAGCAGGTCGCGATTGAGTTGCGTGAGCCAACCGATGCCGAAGTACTGGCCGACGATGCGAAGTCGCTAGAAGATCAGGGCCTGCTGATGAAACAGATCGTCGAGAAGATCAGCGAGCGTCATGGCCGGAAGATCGGCCGTGCAATGGTGGTCAAAGCTCTGGACCACTGGTATGCCTCCCACGGCCTTGAACGCCCCGATGGCCGGGCCCGACGGGGAACGCTGGAACGCCAGTCGTTGGTGCCGACAATTTCAGAGGACCCTTCCGTCATCGCGGCGGTGATGGCCGCATACGACGCCGGCAAGCTGTACCAAGCGATCGCCGACGAACTGGAGATCGACCGCAACACGGTCACCAAGATCGTGAAGAACTGGCACGCCCTGCAGGGTAAGCAGGTCCCCGACGGACGGACGCGTCGCAAGACCCTAGAGAACAAGTCGCGGGATCAAGATACCCGCGATTCCTAGTTCAACGTTTCGACAACGACATACCACACCATTCCCGCCTGGCGACTGAAGACACGCGCTTCTGGTTGCCGGGCGGGTTGTTTTTTTTACTCAACACACCCCCACTTAGGAGACTTCATATGACGACTGCATCACACTCCCAACCCGCCGTTGCTTTTACCAACGGCATCGACCAACCCGAAAACCACGGCACCCCGATTGATCAAGTCGTGTCCTACACGCTGATTAACAGCACGCATCGGCTCCACTTCGACAGCCCGATCGCTTACCTCAACACCGTAGTCCTTGTCCTCTTGATGCGGCTGCCCGTGAGGCAGAACATGGCAGAGAGAACAGGCGCGTCACAGCATCGAGGTCGCAGTCGCGTTGCGCTCATCGGTCTCAAGGCGAGCTTCGATCCCGCTGATCGCGTGACCACCTGGGGCCCTGACCCGCTGTTCTGGATTGAGCTGCCGTCGGCCATGATGGACCACCCGACGTGTCGCTCCTCGCCGCTGAGC
>JARFRI010000082.1 GCA_029287335.1 Phycisphaera sp.
GCTCAAAGACAGACTTGATTGCTGACAAAAACAACAACTTTGTCCAAATAACATCGTTCAACCCTGATGGCATGCATGAATAAACGGCGACACCAGGCAACGTCTAAGACACTGCTGTGCCGCCGATCCAATGCGCTAAACATGCGGCGTTCGGTCAATAAAAAAACCCCGCCTTGCGGCGGGGCTGTTAGGTCTGAGTTGAGGAAATTGCGTCGAGCTTAACTAAGCCATGCGGGCTTATTCTTCGGGGATGAACAGCTCGTGGCCTTCGCCTTTGACCGAGTTGGCTTCCAAGACGTAATCCTTGAGCTTGTCGTTGTCGCCAGCGAGCGCCGCGTTCTCGGCGTTAGCGAGCGAGACGATCAGCTTGTTCATGATCACGCGGTAGGAGGTTTTCAGGTCGTCGGTTGAGGCGGTCGCGGGAAGATAAGCCTTGGCATCGACAGACGCCTTGATCATGGTCGCCAGTTTCTCGGCGGTGTCGGCGTTCATGTCGGGCTTGCTCATCTGGCGACGGACCTCGCGGTAAGTCCCGCCGAGCGTCTCCATCGCTTCGTGGATGACTTTCTGGCCTTCTTTACCGCCATGGTCGTCCGCAGAGACGGGCTGCTGGGTGGGAAGCAGGGCGATCGTAAACGCGGCGATCAGCGCGGCGGCGAGGACATATAGGGACGAACGTTTCATCTGGTTAACTCCGGTTGGGTAAGTGGGTGCATAAATACTACTGGGGATGATAACGACGTATTCCCGTCCCGCCACTTACAAGCGACTTATTGACGCGTTTGACCGAGCAGACAGACCCCAATACTCCCGGCCGTGCCGATCACCATCCAGTACGGCCAGGCGATGCCCAATCCCGCCACCGCGGGCACATATCGCGACGCCGTGATCACCGCCATCCCCATCAAGAGCGCCGCGATGACGCTGATCGTGCTGCCGCGCCCGGTCAGCAAGACGCAGAGAAACACGCCCATCAGCCCGGCATAGGCAAACGTCATGACGCCCAACGCGAACGGGATCAGCGTGTCCGTCTTCTCGTCGTACAGCGCGACCATACCGATCGCCGACCCGGTCAGCAGCACGCCCATCGCCAAGACGAGCAGCCGACGCAGCCAACTACTTCCCGACGTATCAGCGTCATCCGCGCCTGTCCTGCGCCGACGCATCGGGCCAAGGATGTCCGACGACATACTCGACGCCATCGCGTTGATGACCGAGTCGAGGCTGCTCATCGCCGCCGCAAACAACCCCGCCAGCGCCAGGCCACGCACCCCCATCGGTAGCTCGTGCAACAAGTACTGCGGATAGACCTTCCGCGCATCATCGATCACGTAGGCTGGCGATGCGTCGCCCATCAGGTCCGGCCGACTGTAGAAAACATAAAGCAGCAGGCCCGCGAGCATGAACAACACCGTGATCGGCACCGAGATCAAGATCGCTCCAAACAGCGAACCGATGCTCTGCTTAAGTGATTTGCATGTCAGCAGGCGCTGGGCCATATCTTGATCCGCGCCGAACGCCGCGGCGTAAAACACCGTCAATGCCAACGCCGCCAACAAAGTGCTGTCTTTCGATCGGTCGCCCGATGGATCAAACACGACGTGCTTTTGCTCGTCTTGGATCACCTGGGCGATCTCGCCGACCGAAAGGGGGATCGCCTGCAAAAGCAATACAATCGAAACGATGACCGCGCCGACGACAATGATGAGTTGCAGCGTATCGGTCCAGATGACGGCCTTGATCCCGCCCAGTGCGGTGTACAGCGTGCCAACAACGCCGAAGAGGATGATCGCGGTGATCAGGTTTTGCGGCTCAATGTTGTCGTAGAGGATGAGCGAGAACGCGGTGCCCGCGATGAAGAGGCGGGCGCCTGAGGCGAGCAGCCGACCCAGTAAGAACATCGCGCTCGCGGCCGTCGCCGCGCCTGGGCCGATGCGCTCGCCAAGGTAGCCATACACGGTGATACTGCCGGCACGATAGAGCGCAGGCAAGAACAACGCCGCGACCAGCAGCGCCGCGAGCAGCTTAGAAAACTCGTGAACCAATAGCGTGAGGTCGCCGGTGAAGGATGCCTGCGGGTAGCCGATGAATGTCGCCGCGCTAAGCGTCGTCGCGGCGAAGGACATCGCCACCGCCCACGCGGGCATCTTGCGCCCACCAAGGAAGAAACCCTTCTCGTCGTTGGTGCCCCGTCTAGCCATCGCACCGATCGCAATGATCAGCGCGAAGTAGCCCGAAAGGATCAGCCAGTCCAGTAGAGCGAGTTGGCTGTCAAATAGGTCGGGCATGGTCGGTCGGTTTAGTCTTCCGCGACAACGAAGAGGTGGTTGCTCGCGGCCTTGGACCACTGCTGGTCTTCTTGTCGGAAGAGTTTGCCGGGGTCCACGATCAGGCCGACGTCCGGGTCATCGATCGGGCCCAGGTGTCGGATTCGGCAGCGGGCCAGCGAGGGGCGGTCATTGTCCCCGCCCCACTTGACACCGTCGGTCGTAAACGTCTCGTCGCTCTGCGTATCCCTGAACAGGTTGGCCAACCGGTCATAGCGGACTTCCGCACCAGTCTCCGGCCCGATCAGCAGCAACGCGACCAACATGCCGTGCTCAGACTTCAACGCGACGCCGTGCGTCTTGGCGAAGTCCATATACAAGCCAGGCTCGGCCCACTTGCTCGCCGGCCCAATCTCAATCGGGTCGGCATCCGAATCAGACAAGCCCTTTTTCGCCCGGTCCTGCGGGTTGCCCCAGACATCCGACAGATCCCCACAGCCAGGCAGGACGAGCAAGCCAATCAACAGAACTAAAGAAAGTCGGTACACCGAATCGTTATCGGCTATCCCACGCGCCCGGCTCAAACACGACCCGGCCACGCACTAAACCACCGCGCTGACCAAGCCCTCGTAAACCGCTTCGCACTTGGCCGCCGCACCGTCCCACGTCAGCTCGCGCACTTCCATGTCCGCGTGCTTACGCATGGTCTTACTCAGCGGCGGATGCCGAAGTACCGCGATGATCTTGTTGGCGATGTCGTGCGTGTCCCAGAAGTCGACCTTCAGTGCGTGTTCGAGCACCTCGCTGACGCCGGACTGCCGAGAGATGATCACCGGCACGTCGTGCGCGATCGCCTCGAGCGGCGCGATGCCAAACGGCTCAGATACCGAGGGCATCACGTACACGTCCGCCATCTCGTAGACGCGATCGACATCTTCGCGGCGCAGGAAGCCGGTGAACGTGATCTTGCTGCCGATGCCCGCCTTGGCCGCTTGCTCGATGGTGCGCTCAATCTGATCGCCCGAGCCGGCGACGACGAACTTCACGTTGTCCATCTTCTCGAGCACCTTCTTCGCCGCCGCGATGAAGTACTCCGGGCCTTTCTGCATCGTCACCCGGCCAAGATACAGCACGACTTTCTCGTTCTTCTTGATCCCGGCAGGCGGGGTCAAAGGCGTGGTCTTTTCGACACCGTTCTTAATGGTCTGCTCGACGCCGTTGTAGACGACATCACACTTAGCCTTGTCGAGCCCAAAGCGATTGATCAGGATCTTCCGCGTGAACTCACTGACCGCGATGACACGATCGGCCGACAACACGCCACGCTTTTCATACTCCGCGATCTGCAGGTTCGCGCCCTCACCCGCCCGGTCGTACTCCGTCGAGTGGACGTGTGCGATCCATGGCTTTCCCGTCGCTTGTGACAACGCCTGTGCCGCGGGAAACGTCAGCCAGTCGTGTGCGTGGATGACGTCGAAGTCTTGCCCCTTGGCCAGGTCCAGACACAGGTCGGCATAGCGCCGCGTCTCGTTGAACAGGTCCCCGCCGTAGCCAATGTCCGGTGCCTCGGGCAGTTCATGGGCTTGCTCGGCAGGGGTTGCCACCTCGCCGCCGCTTGTCGGCTCAGCACGCTCATGCGTTGATGAAGTCGTCGCCTGCACCGGCTTACTATGGATGAATCCGATGCCTTCACTCTTGCGCGTGCCGGTGGATGTGTACTGCAGGCCGCCGCCGGGGTAGACGCTGGCCATGTGCGAGGGCACCGCCTTGAACACGACATTGCGGAATGCCTCTTTGCCTTTGTCATCGACAGGCGTCGGCTTGAGGTCGGCCTTAAAGGTGCTGGCCACCGCATGCGGGGCGCGGTCTCCTGCGGCCGCGCGCCGCGATTGCGGTGCCAACATTTTCACATGCGAGGTGTACTCGCTGCCAACCTGCTTCGGCAGGACGAAACTGATCTGCGTGCCGCGCGCGGACATGGCCCGGGTCAGCCCGTAGCAGGCTGTGCCCAGTCCCCCGGTGATAAACGGAGGGAACTCCCATCCAAGCATCAAGACACGCATAGCCAACTCGCTTCAGACCGAGTGCTCGGTCAACTCCCAAACAGGCAACACAAGCGCAAACGCCGCTGCTTCACACGCAACCACGATCCGCAATGATTCCAAACAGGCCAAATGTCCAGCCCGCCTAAAGACTGCTGATTGAACAGCACGGCGGAGCCTTCCAGACGATAAAATAGCAAGCCTTGTGAGCGTTGCAAGGGGTAAAACCCCGAATTCGCTAATTATTTACGCATCACTAACAGCCCAGTGCCTATTTTTAGTGCGTGATTGCCCTCTGGTGGTGTAAATGGATGCATTTCACTACCCCAAAATCAGGAATTCCCTTATGCCCCGACTCGTCCAATTTGATGCCAACGGCCCGATCGAGATCCCCCCGCAAGAAAAATCCGTCTGGATCTGCGGCTGCGGCCTCTCCCAAAACTTCCCCCACTGCGACGGCTCGCACAAAAAGTGTGAACGTGCCGAGCCCGACGACCAGAAGGTCTACGTCTACGACGAGAACCGCAAGCGCGTGGTCGAAGAGAAAGACAAGACCAAATGAGCAGCGGAAGTGATGCCCTAAGTGTGACACCGATGCCGGTCGTGCCCAAGCGCAAGCCGCTGGGCATGTCTGCCGTGCTTCTGCCGTTCCACGCCGACGGCTCGATCGATTGGCAAGGCTTTGAGGCACACGTCGCGCGGACCGTCGAAGCGGGCCTCGTTCCAGCTGTCAACATGGACACGGGCTACGCGCCGCTGCTCGATGACGCGACGCGCATCGAAGCACTACAGCGCACGCGCGACACGTGTAGCGGGGCGCGCTACGTCGCCGGGGCGGGTGTGTTCGATACGCCCAGCGACCATTTCAACCCCGGCGTGTACCAGGACCGCATCGACGAAGTCCAGCAACACAAGGGCGAGCCGGTCGTGTTCCAGTCCTTTGGCTTAACGCGCCTCGATGACCAACTCATCGGACCCGCCTACGCACAACTCGCCAAAGACGCCGACACGTTCATCGCCTTCGAGCTCGGCAAGATGTTTGCGCCCTTCGGCAAAATCTACTCGCTCGACGTCTACAAACAACTGATGCAACTACCCAACTGCATCGGCGCGAAACACTCGTCCCTGTCCCGCCAACTCGAGTGGGACCGCCTCGCGCTACGTAACAAAGTCCGCGAAGACTTCCACGTCTTCACCGGCAACGACCTGGCCATCGACATGATCATGTACGGCAGCGACTACCTGCTGGGCCTGTCCACCTTCGCGCCCGACCTCTTCGCCAAACGCGATGCGATGTGGGAGCAGGGCGATGCCGCATTCTACGAAGTCAATGACCTGCTCCAATACCTCGGCTTCTTCGCCTTCCGCGACCCCGTCCCCGCCTACAAACACAACGCCGCGATGTTCCTCAAGCTCCGAGGCTGGATCGGCTGCGACGACACGCACCCCGACAGCGCCAAGCGACCTGAAAGCGACCGCGAGGTACTCGCAGAGTTGTTGCCGCGCGTCGAAGCGCTTCTGTAATCAGTCACATCGTTAGCCGGCGGGCTTGTCCCGCCGATCGCTTCGTGACAACGCCTATCATCGGCGGGACAAGCCCGCCGGCTAACGCCTGGAGACGAACCCCATGCCCGCTATCCCGCGCATCACCAAATATAAGACCGCCGCTCAACTCCGCGATGCATGCGAAGCGCTGGGCATCGCGATCCCCATCGATGACCACGCGCTCACCGCAGCCGACGATTCGCCGATGAATCAAACCATCAACGTCGGCTCTTTCACCGTCGGTAACCGCTGGGCCATCCACCCGATGGAAGGCTGGGACGCCACCGCCGACGGCAAGCCAACGGAACACACAATCCGCCGCTGGCAACACTTCGGTGAATCCGGCGCAAAACTCATCTGGGGCGGTGAGGCCGTCGCCGTGCGACACGACGGGCGTGCGAACCCG
>JARFRI010000116.1 GCA_029287335.1 Phycisphaera sp.
CTCGACGCCGTGCTTCTCGAGGATGCCCTGCTCTTCGAGGTTGCAGGCACAGTTCAGCGCGGTCTGTCCACCGAGGGTGGGCAGGAGCGCGTCGATGTGGAACGGGCCGTTGAGTTCCTTGGCGATGATCTTCTCGACGGCCTCGGGCGTGATGGGCTCGATGTAGGTCCGATCCGAGAACTCGGGGTCGGTCATGATCGTCGCGGGGTTGGAGTTGACGAGCACGACGTTGTAGCCCTCTTCTTTGAGGGCTTTGCAGGCCTGTGTGCCGGAGTAGTCGAACTCGCAGCCCTGGCCGATGACGATCGGGCCGGCGCCGATGATGAGGATGGTCTTGAGGTCGGTGCGTTTTGGCATCGTGGGGTGGTCTTTGGGTGGTTGAATCACTGTGCGCAGTCATCGCGCGGGGTGTCAAAGCTTAATTTCAGCGAGTGTAGCCGAGCCAGGCCCCACGGCCAAATCCGCGGGGATAAGATGGCGTTTAGATGTTCAAATGCAAGCAATGCGGCCGGGGCTTCAGCGCGAACCCGCCGGCGGTGTGCCCGGACTGCGGCGCGGCCAACCGTCAGCCCGACAGCGCGGCCAGCGGGCGGTTCTGGTCGGTCATGCTGATTGGTAGCGCGGTCGAGCTGTTGTTCTTTGCCGTGCTGGTGGGGATTGTGGTGGCGGTGGCGATCAAGTACCTGTGAGGGTGGTCGGCATCTGTGTGTCGCTGCCGTGATGCTCGATGAACTCGCGGACCCAGGCGATGACGAGGTCGCGGGACGTCTGGTGGTCCGATCGGCTGAGCCCCGCCGGCTGGTTGAGCTCGCTCCAGTGGTCCGCGGGGGTGAGCCCCGGGTCATCCAGATTTAACAGCCCCATCTGCCATTGCGGGAAAACCCGCTTGGCAATAGAGCCTTCAAAGACCACGCGCATACCGTGGTGGCGATTGTCTTGATCGATGCGACGACAAAGCGCCTTGACCGCCGTCTCACCGCCCTCGACAAGTTGAAAGTAGTTACCCGAGCCATACAGCAGCAGGCCGGTCACGCCGATCCTCGCGTTGCGTCGTGCCGAGCTCTCGACGATCGCCCGCAGCGAGGCATGGGTCACCTTCGTGGACGCACGACTGGTGTAAATCATCGTGTATAAGCGCATCGAAGCTGACCCCTAGCGTTCCCGCCCCCATCAGGTTCCCAAAATACTATCGGGCGGTAGTCAGCACCTCTTTAACGAAATCTAATTCGCCAATCCATTATGCCGTAGCAGCGCCGCCGTCTCGGGTTCCCGACCACGGAACGCCTTGAACACCGCCATCGGGTGCTCCCCGCCGCCGCGTTTCAGGAACGTGTCGCGGAAGCGCTGGCCCAGCTCGACGACCTTGTCATCATCGTCCAGCCCCGCCTCTTCAAACGCACCGAAGCAGTCGGCACTCAAGACCTCTGACCACTTGTAGCTGTAGTAACCGGCCGAGTACCCGCCGGCGAAAATGTGCCCGAAGCTGCACAAGAAGTTGTCCTCGTCCAACGGCGGCAGCGGCGCGTAGTCCTTCGCCACCTCGCGGTAGGTCTCCAGATAGCTCGTCTCGCCCTCGGGATCAAAGCCCGTGTGCAGCGTCATGTCCGTCACGCCCAGGCACAGCTGCCGCATCAGGGCAGAGCCCGCACGATACGTCCTTGCCTTGATCAGCTTGTCGAACAAATCATCTGGCAACGGCTCACCCGTCTGCACATGCTCGGTCATCCCCAACAGCGTCGGCTTGTCGTAGCACCAGTTCTCCATGAACTGACTACAAATCTCCACCGCGTCCCACTCGATCCCGCTCAATCCTGCCGCGTCGGCGTAATCAATCTCCGTCAGCATCCCCTGCAACGCGTGACCAAACTCGTGGAACAGCGTGATCAACTCGTCAAAACTCATCAGCGAAGGCTTACCCTTCGTCGGGTTCGTGCCGTTGCAGATCACGTGGTACACCGGGTTGATCACCTGGCCATCGACCACACGTCGGCTCAGGCAGCCGTTGACCCACGCCCCGCCCCGCTTATCCGCCGGCCGGGAGTACGGGTCAAAGTAAAACGACGCGATCGGCTGGCCCTGCTCGTTCAAGACGTTGTAGAACGACACATCCTTGTGCCAGCGCGGCGCCGCCTCATCGTCCCGCTTAAACGTCACGCCGAACAGCTTCGTGCAGATCCCAAACAACCCGTCCATCACCCTCGGCAGCGGGAAGTACGGCCGAAGCTCTTCGTCGGTGAAATCAAACTTCTGCTCACGCATCCGCTCGGCCCAGAACGCAAAGTCCCAGTGCATCAGTTCCTCCGTCTCGCCCTGCGCTTTGGCAAACGCGCGCAGTTCTTCGAGGTCTTTTTGCATGCCAGGCCCAGACGCGTCGGTCAGCTCGTCGAACATCTGCTGCACCCGATCCACCGTCCCCGCCATCTTCGTCGCCAGGCTGATCTCCGCGTGCATCTCAAAGCCCAGTAACCCCGCCGACTCCTTACGCAGCTTCAGTATCTCAACGATCAAAGGCCCGTTGTCCAGCTTGCCGCTCGACGCACGACTCACAAACGCCCGGTACACCTGCTCACGCTGCGAACGGTTTCGGCTGTGCTGCATGAACGCAACGAAACAAGGCCCATCCAGCGTGATCCGCCAAGGACCGGCCTCAGGCGTCGCTTCCGTCTCCGGCTCCTTCGCATCGTTGTACGACTGGCTGGCCATCGCACGCAGCGTCGTCGTGAAGCCTTCCGCGTCAGCCGGGTCCGTCACAATCAACTCAAACGCCTTGGTCGCGTCCAGCACATGATTGGAAAACTCGGTCGACAGCTGCGACAAACGCTCTGCGATCTCCAGGTACCGCTTCTTCGCATCACCCTCCAGCGCGACGCCCGACAGCTTCATGTCCTTGATCTTCGATTCGACGATCCGCTGCTGGGCCAGGTCAAGATCGGCCCACGCCTCGCCGTCCCGCAGCGCGACCAGCGCTTCGTAGATCGGCTTGCTCTGGCTCATCTTCAGCCCAAGCTGCACGACCTTGGGCTGGGCCGCCATGTACGCATCGCGCAACGCATCCGAATTCTTCACCGCCATCAAATGATCCACAGGCCCCCAGCAATACTCAAACACCCGACCGATCGCCTCCATCGGGACCATTAGCCCCTCCCACGTCGGCTGGGCGTTCGCCTCCAGCGCATCAAACGCCGAAGACACCTCCGCCAAGCTCGCCTCAATCCCGGGCAATACATGCTCAGGCTTAATCGCGTCAAACTTCGGCAAGCCGGAGCGCTGCATCAGCGGGTTGTCGGTCAGGTCGGTCGGGGTCGTCGTCGTATCGGTCGCGGTCATGTCAAAGTCTTTCAATCGTTCATTCCTTAGCGCCGGCCCGCATGGGCCGGGTTTGATCACGCTATAAAACACAACCCCGCCCTTTCGGGCAGGCGCTAAAATTAATCTTCACCAGGGTGATTCAAAAATGCCTCATCATCCGCCTCAATCGCAAGCTCTTCCTCATCCATCTCATCAAGCGCCCCGCCCTGCTCGGCCAACTGCTTCTTGTACGCCTTGATATCAAATTCCTCGCCCCGCGCTTCCGCCTCGGCCTTCGCCGCTAACGTCGCTCGCAAGCGCTCCCGCCGCTCAAAACGCAGCCGACTCTCTTCATCAGGCCACTCGTATTCGATCGCATCGCCGACAGGCTTCTTCGCATCGTCATCAATCACGTCGCGGTCTTTCTCCGCCACCAGCACCAGACGGACATGCGCGCCCGGAGCACCGCCCTTCATCGCCTCGTCCTGCACGACCACGACCAAGCGCTGGCGAACCAGTTCCAACGTCGCGAGGAACAAGCCGATCATTTCCGAACGATTGCTTCGGCCTTCAAAGATCTGCTGCAGCGTCAACCCGCCCGTGGGTCCATCCGTCCGCAAACGATCGTGAATATCCTCCGCGTGCATCGAGATCGGCGTGTCGTCGTACGTCACCGCGTGATCGCCGATGTGCCCAACCGTCTCAAGGATCCGACTAAACGCCTCGCACAAGTCGAAGACGTTCACATCCTCCAGATCGATGGTCACTTCCTCGGGTTTGTCTTCTTCCACAGCGCGCTGGCCGGACTTCACCTTCACGGGGAAGCGGTGCTCCCACTGCTGGGCTCGGTCGTCCAGCGCGTAGGCCGCGTCCTTGAACGCCTTGTAGGCCAGGAGCTGTTGCACCAGCTCGTAGCGCGGGTCGGCCGTCTCCTCGATGTCCTGGGTCGGGTCCGATTGGTCGCCGTCGCCTTCGCGCTCCGACTGGGGGATGATCATCCGCGACTTGACCTCGACCAGCGTCGCGGCCATCACCAAAAACTCGCCCGCCGACTCAACGTCAATCGACTTGATCACTTCGAGATGGCGCAGGTACTGCTCGGTCAACTTGGCGACGGGGATGTCGTGCAGGTCGATCTCGTGGCGTTTGACCAGGTACAGCAGCAGGTCCAGCGGACCGGCATAGGCGTCCAATCGGACGCGGTAGTCGCCGTATTGGGGGTTGGGAGTTGGGGTTTGGGGGTTGGGGTCCCCAGTTTTGACCGCTGTGCCAGGTTGTGTCGCATGTTCTTCCATGATGCTGCGGGTTATCATAACGACCAACTTCAATGGCTGACCCCCAACCCCCAAAAACCAAACCCCAACCCCCCCAATCCTTAGCGCCGATCCTACTCGATGGCGAGGCCCAAGCCATCAATCGGCTCGAACATGACGCGGGGGTTTTAAAGGCCCTCGAGATCATCAACCAACATAACGGCGACCGCCGTGGAACGGGCCTGGGCAAATACGGCCACATCGGGCCC
>JARFRI010000335.1 GCA_029287335.1 Phycisphaera sp.
CGCCGATCTTGACGAAGGCTTGGGCGTCTTGATCAACGATACCTCCGCGCAGCTCATGCCCCATGGCGGCCCGCGCGTCGTCAAGCTTCTCCTCGAACACCTCACCGCCCAACAGCACTGCGTCTACGACCCCAACCCCGACACACAAGCGCTCTACCCCGAAGCGACTTCGCCGATCGAAGCCGACATGCTCGACGCGATCGCCAAGGCCACCAGCCCCGCAGCCATCGACCTGCTCGCACAACAGCCCCAACAATGGCGAGCCCTGCTTCAGCAGGCGGGCGAACACTCTGACACCAAACGCCAGCAACTCGCCACCCGTACGGCCACACTCAACCACCTGCTCACCCCGCCCACCGTCGTCGTTGCCGGCCCGGCCAACGTCGGCAAGTCCACCCTCACCAACGCACTCATGGGCAAGGCGATGAGCATCGTCGCCGACCTGCCTGGCACCACCCGCGACTGGGTCGGCGGCCTCGTCGAACTATCCGCGACACGTGACACCCAACAAGCCGTCGCGGTGAACTGGCTCGATACCCCGGGCCTGCGCGACAGCGACGACACGATCGAACAACGCGCGATCCAACTCGCTCGTCAGCAGATCGAACAAGCCGACGTCCTCATCGCCATGCGCGACCCCGATCAGCCCTGGCCCGACACGAACAGCTTGCCGCGCAAGCCCGATCTGTGGGTGATCAATAAGGTCGATGATGCGCCGTTACCCGCGGCCGACGCGGGCACATCACCCCAGCATCCGCTATCCATCAGCGCCACAAATGGCCGCAACCTCGACGCTTTGCAATCGATCATCATCGATCAGCTTGGGCTAAGCGGACTCAACAACGAGCCTTGGGCGTTCACAAAAAAACTGCTCGCCTGGTGTGATTCAGACGAGCAGCGTTTGGTTACTGACTATCTCGTTTCGCGTTAAGCCCCTCGGCTTAGCCTTCCGAGTCTTCGCCGCCGATGGACTTACGCATACCGGTGTCGGCCTGGATGTTATTCATCTTGTAGTAGTCCATCACGCCGAGGTTGCCCGCACGGAACGCGTCGGCCATGGCCTTGGGCACTTCCGCCTCAGCCAGGACAACCAACGCACGGTTCTTCTGCTCTTCCGCGCGGAACTCTTGCTCTTGGGCAACCGCCATCGCGCGGCGTTTCTCGGCCTCGGCCTGGAAGCGGACCTTATCCGCCTCGGCTTGGTCG
Organism: Phycisphaera sp.; assembly: GCA_029287335.1. Taxonomy (GTDB): domain Bacteria; phylum Planctomycetota; class Phycisphaerae; order Phycisphaerales; family Phycisphaeraceae; genus JAHQVV01. Next base: position 1,207 of record JARFRI010000335.1, read on the forward strand.
GCCTGCAGCTTCGCGCCGATGTTGCTGCCAACATCGATATCCGCGATGTCAATTGAGAGGATATCGAACGCGGTACCCGCATCCAGACCACGCTCCAGCACGACGCGAGAGATTCGATCGGGGTTTTCGAGGACGTCTTTGTGCGAGCTTGCCGAGCCGATGGTCGTGACGATGCCTTCGCCGACCCGGGCGATGATGGTTTCTTCGAGCGCACCACCGATCAGGCGGGCGAGGTTGGCTCGGACCGTCACGCGGGCACGGGCTTTGAGTTGGATGCCATCTTTTGCAACCGCGTCGATCGTCGTCCGGCCGGTCGCGGCGGCGGGACAGTCGATGACCTTCGGCTTAACGGAGGTCTGCACCGCTTCAAGGATGTCTCGGCCCGCGAGGTCGATCGCACAGGCGGTGTCCCAGGGCAGATCGATCTTGGCACGGTCCGCCGCGATCAGGGCGTTGACGACTCGGCCGATGTTGCCTTTGGACAGATAGTGTGCTTCAAGCTGAGCGACGGCGATGGGGATGCCGGCCTTGACCGCCTGGATGCGCGTGTCCACGATCGTCTTGGGCGAGACCTTCCGGAACCACATCCCGATGAGATCGAAGAACGACACCGGGGCACCGGACACGCGGGCCTGGAGCCAGAGATTGAAGAACTTGCTGATGATCGCGAAGAGAACGACGCAGATAATCAGTGCGATCACGATCACAACAGCGAAGATGATCGTGCCAATTTCGGCAAGCAGCGGGGTAGTAATCGGCATGGCGGTTTCCTTAGGTTCGATCCGGACACAAAGATACTAGCACGACGAGACGGTTTCGGCATACGAGCCCTGGCCTCATCATTTACAAACACATCTGGCTGGGCATGGCCCGACTTTCTCGTATCATCGGGGTTTACCAACCGTTGGAGTTTGACCGATGCGAGCGATTGTGACCGGACAGGTCGGCGTAGACAAGAAGAGCTATCTACAGGGTGTTGTTGATTTTGCAGGCGAACGGGGCGAGGACATCTCCCTCTACAACGTCGGCGAGATGATGTATGGCGAGGCCCCGGACATCAACGCAGGGCAGATCCTCAACCTCCCGCTGGCCAGGCTACGTTCGCTGCGACGCGCCGCGATGAAGGACATCATCCGCGATGCCGAGGGCAAAGAAAACGTCATCATCAACACCCACGCCACCTTCCGCTGGCGGCACGGGCTGTTCGCTGCGTTCGACTTTGACCAGATCAAGGAGTTCAAGCCCGACACGCTGATCTGCCTGCTGGACAACATCGAAGTCGTCCACGCCCGCCTGCACCAGGACTACACTTCGGATGCGACGCTCAAAGACCTCATGGTCTGGCGCGAAGAAGAGATCATGGCCACCGAGCTACTCGCGCAAGCCCTCAACATCCCCAACCGGTTCTACGTCCTGTCACGTGGCCGACACGAGGACACGACCGAGACCTGCTACCGATTGATCTGTAAATCGCAGATGAAGACGGTGTACCCCAGCTTCCCGATGACGCACGTCGAGAAGCTGCCGGATGTGAAAGCGGTGATCAACGACTTCCGCGCGAAGCTGGCGGAAGTGTTTATCGCGTTTGACCCGGGCGATGTGGATGAGAAGTTGTTGCTTGATGCGGCGCTCGATGCGGTCAAAGAAGGCGAGGACTTTATCCAAGCCGAGGCCGGCACGTTCCGACCTGGTGAGATGCTGTCTGTCCCCGTTCGGCAGGTGCTCGATATCGCCAAGGATGTCGATGGCCAAATCTACACGCGCGATTTCCAGATGGTCCGGCAGAGCGACATGATCGTCTCGCTGGTGCCTGAGCTGCCAGGCGGCTCGCCGGGTCTATCCAGCGGCGTCGAGCGCGAGTTGCAGCACGCCTTCGACCACAGCCGAGAGGTTTACGTCGTCTGGCACCCGCAGAAAAATCCCAGCCCGTTCATCACCGAGACCGCGACCAAGGTCTTCCGTACCACCGAAGAAGCGATGAAACACTTTGAAGAAAAAGGCTACATCGTGCAAGGCAATCTGTTTGGGCACTGACTCGATATGCCACTCATTCCACGGATAGGGGTAGGCCATGATCATCTACGGCAGCAAGATGTACGGCGTCAAAAACGTCGTCAAAGGCACGGGCGCTTGCCCCCATTGTGGGGTCTATGGCAAGCACAAGAGCTACGACGGTCGCAAGTGGGGCCACCTCTACTTCATCCCGTTGATCCCCTCCGGCGGGCCTGTCCGGGTGATGAAAGAGTGCGCGAAATGCAGCATGGCAAGCCACCTGCCCAAGGATCAAGTGGCCAAGCTCTACGCCGACATCGAGAAACATATGCAGTCGTGCATCCTCGCGGCGAGCGAAGGTGTACACCAATACAGCGACGACCAGGGCAACGACACATTCACCGGCCCGTTCCTGATTGACGCGATCGACCTGATGTTCACTGCCGGGTACCGCAAGGAGATCCCCGAACTCATCCACCTGCTGGACAGCGATGTGTCACGCTACGAGCACGGCATCGCGATCGGCGCGTACCAGGAGATTCAGGGCGACGCCGACGGTGCCCTGGCGGGTTATCAATCTGCGAACAGCGCGGCCCCGGAGGAGGCATTGCCTTACATGCTGCTGGCGGACTTCAATGCCCGAGCCGGTCGCAGCGAAGAGCAGTTGGCGATGCTCGACAAAGCGATCGAGCTTGAGTCTGAGAACCCGCAGTTGCTGTTGGCCAAGATCGACCCCCTGGAGCGATTGGGCAGGTATCAGGACATCCTGGTTGTGATGGAACAAGCCGAGCAGATGATCCCGGGTCTGTCTCAGGACAAGCAGTACAAAAAGCAGCGCAAGAAGATCGAGAAGAAGGCCGCCAAGGCGATGCGGTAGGGTCTTTCCCTAGCCCGGAGGCCAGCCTTTGGGTGGTTTTCCTGGATTCATGATCAAGCGACCCCGCGATCCTATCGATAGGGTTACTACGCTTTCATGGGGAGACATGATGCATCAATTGCTGCTAATTAACGAAGAGCCTGGGTTTCATCGGTACGTCGAGTCCGTTCTCGCGGAAGAACTGGGCGAAGATTTTTCGCTCGTGATCGCGACGAACGAGGAGCAGGCCCGAGCAACGATCCTCAGTGGCAAGACCCTCGATGCGGTGCTTTTTGATCTGGGCTTGTCGCGGTCCAATGGCTTCGGTTTGATGGATGAGATGTTTAAGGCCTGCCCGAGTTTGGCCATCATCGTCATCAACGAGGCGGGCAGTGACCAGACCGTTGTCGAAGCGCTGCAGCGCGGCGCGATGAGCTACCTCGGCAAGTCCGACTTAAACAAGAGCCTCGCACCGACGCTTCGCAAGGTCATCGACGCCAACCGCCAGAGCCGAAAAATCCGCCGGGTCCGTGATGGACTGGCCGCGGTGCGGATGGACTACGAACTGGAGAACGATCCGGCGCTCATTCGACCACTGCTCGATGAGGTGCGCGAGACGCTGGACCGGTTCAAGATCGGTGGCGGCAACACCTCGCAACTCATCGTCGGCATCGAGGAAGCCATCGCCAACGCGCTGTATCACGGCAATCTTGAGATCGGCTCGGAACTGAAGCACACCAACTTCGCTGCGTTCTACAAGCAAGCAGAACAAGCCCGCAGTAATCCGAAGTTCATCAGGCGATCGGTTCGGCTATCGATTGATGCGAGCCACGACGGCGCGAAGATCACCATCTCGGACGACGGGCAAGGCTTTGACCCCACATCCGTTCCCGAACCAACGCTGTCTCTTATACACATCTGACGCTGCCG
>JARFRI010000366.1 GCA_029287335.1 Phycisphaera sp.
GGGGTGAGGGGCAGGAGGCTTCGGGTGGCCGGGGTCGAGTCCGCGAGCCCCGGTACGAATCGCAGGTGATCAATCAAGCGCAGTTTGTTCCGGGGGGTCGCCAAGCCTCCACCCCGGCCACCCGACGCCAGCGAGCTATGACGACTTCACGCGTTCGATGTCGGCACCCAAAGCCTGCCAGGTTTTTTCCATCTGTTGGTAGCCGCGGTCCCGGTGGTAGACGCGGGTGATGGTGGTTTGGCCACGGGCGGCGAGGCCGGCGATGACCAGGCCGGCCGATGCGCGGAGGTCGGAGGCCATGACCGGCGCGCCGACGAGGTTGCGGACGCCGGTGATGACGGCCGAGTTGCCCACGCGCGTGATGTTGGCGCCCATGCGGAGGAGCTCAGCGACATGGAGGAAGCGGTCGGGGAAGATTTTCTCGGTGACGATCGAGTTGCCGTCGGCCAAGGTGAGCAGGGCCATGAGCTGGGCCTGCAGGTCGGTCGGGAAGCCGGGGTGTGGCTGGGTGACGACCTGTGCGGGCTGGAAGACTCGCGGGGTGATGACGCGGACGGTGTCGGACAGGCCCGGGGTGCTGTTGTCGCCGAGCTGTTCGAGGGTGATGCCCATTTCTTCGAGCAGGTCGATGGCGGCGAGCAAGGTGTCGGTGGGGAAGTTTTCGAGGATGACGTCCCCGCCGGTGATGGCGGCGGCCATGACGTAGGTGCCCGCTTCGATGCGGTCGGCCAGGACGTGGTGGTTGGTGCCGTGGAGCTTGTCGACGCCTTCGATGGTGATACGCGGGGTGCCGGCCCCGGTGATCTTCGCGCCCATCTTGGTGAGCAGGGCACAGAGGTCGGTGATCTCCGGCTCGCACGCGGCGGACTCGATGACGGTGACGCCCTCGGCCAGGACGGCGGCGGAGAGGACGTTGGCGGTGCCGAGCACGGTCGAGCCGTTGGGCCCGCCGAGGAAGAGCGTGGTGCCGATGAGTCGGCCGCCGGCCGGGGGTCGCGCGACGATGTAGCCGCCGTCGATGCTGATCTCGGCACCCAAGGCGCGGAGGCCGCGGATGTGCAGGTCGACGGGTCGGTCGCCGATGGCGCAGCCGCCGGGCAGGGAGACGCGCGCCTCGCCACGTGCGGCGAGCAGTGGCCCGAGCACGCAGATACCCGCGCGCATCTTGCGGACGATTTCGTAGTGGGCCAGGGTCGGGGTGTTGTCGAGGGTGGTGATGGCCAGCGCGTTGGCACCCGGCGCTTCGCCCCCCGGAAGTGGCTCAGTGTCGGCGTCGGTCGGGGGTGTGGCGGTCGCGCCGGCTTTGGGCTTGATCAGTTCGGAGAGGCCCGAGTAGTTGCGGTCGATTTTTTCGGGGACCGCGGGGATGGGCGCGGGCTTGGCGACGGGCTGGGAGGATCCGGTGGAGGAGAAGGACATGCCCAGGGAGGTGAGCAGTTCCTGCATGGCGCGGATGTCCGAGAGGTTGGGCACGCCGTGGAGGGTGACCGGCTCGGTGGTGAGCAGGGAGGCGGCCATGAGCGGCAGCGAGGCGTTTTTAGAGCCGTTGATGCGGACGGTGCCGCGCAGGGGCTTGCCGCCGTTGATTTGAAATGCGTCCATGGGTGGGTTCTGGGGCTTGGGGTCTAGGGTTTGGGCAGAGGCAGCGCTAAGCAATCAAGCATCGCAACCCAACCCAGCATCGGCAAGTTTGATTGTTCGTCAACACCCTGCGCAACCGAACATGGTACAACCTAAAACGGCTGGGAAAGAGCCGCCTGCCTGACCAAACCCCAACCCCTAAACCCCAGACCCTACCGATGGATTTACACACCCTCATCCGTGACATCGCCGACTACCCCAAGCCGGGGATCGTGTTTAAGGACATCTCGCCGCTGCTCAAAAACCCCGCGGGCCTGGCGATGGCGGTCGAGCAGATGGCCAACCCGTACCGGGGTAAGGGCGTCGAGCTGGTCTGCGGTGCCGAGTCACGCGGTTTCATCTTCGGCACCGCGATCGCTCAAGCTTTGTCGGCCGGCTTCGTCCCCATCCGCAAGCCCGGCAAGCTGCCCTACGGCACGCACTCGATGGAATACGACCTCGAGTACGGCACCGACACGCTGGAGATCCATACCGACGCCGTCGCCAAGGGCCAAAAAGTGCTCATGGTCGATGACCTGCTCGCCACCGGCGGGACGATGCAGGCCTGCTGCGAGCTGGTGAAAAAGCTCGGCGGAGAGATCGTCGGCGTCACCGTGCTGATCGAGCTGACCTTCCTCAAAGGCCGACCCAAGCTCGACCGCTTCGGCCAGGCCCACGCGGTGCTGACGTATTGAGTGGTTCGTGATCAGCAGTCACCGATCAGCTATCAGCCAGATTGTTTAAGCTGATTGTCTTAAGCCGATTGCGTAAAGCTGAAGGTTGATCGACAGGGACCGCGCTATTAACCAGCACAACTCCATCCAGACCTATTGGGACCGCTCCAAGTGGCCGCTGCAGTCGCTGTACTTTCTGCTGCCGCTGCTGGTGATCTATGAGGTCGGGGCGTTGACGCTGTTGACCGAGCAGCAGCTCACCGCGACGCGGTTACTCGGTCAGTTCTTTGCGTTGTTTGGGGTGACGGGGGTACACCTGCCGGGGATCGCGGTGGTTGGGGCGCTGCTCGGGATGCACATCGTGCGCAAGCAAGACCCCTGGCTGCCGGAGCTGAAGCTGCACCCGGTGATGTGGAGCGAGTCGCTGGTGCTGGCGTTGCCCTTGTTTGTGTTGATGACCGTGCTGCTGCGTGAGCCGGCGGCGGCAGCGTCGCTGGATTCGGTGGACTGGGGCCTGTGGCGGCGGGACATGGTGATCGCCATCGGCGCGGGGGTCTATGAGGAGCTGGTCTTTCGGCTCATCGCCATCGCGGCGATCCATGCCATCACCAAGGACCTGCTCTCGCTGCCCGAAGAGGTCTGCGTCATCTCCGCGGTCCTGCTCAGCTCGCTGGGCTTTGCCCTGGTCCACTTCATCGGCGACCACAACCCTTTTACCCCGATCAAGATGCTGTTCTACACCGTCGCAGGCGTCTATTTTGCGGCGATCTACCTGACGCGCGGCTTCGGGATCGTCGTCGCGGTCCACGCCCTGTACGACGTGCTGGTCTTTACCAAGCTGGCGATGGCGCGGTGAGGAAGAGGCTCGAGGGAGAGCTGAGAGAATTCAATCATGTCCTCTCCACGCTCCCTCAATCCTCTTCCTCGCCCCCGTCTGCTAAACTGTGTGACTGGCTTACGGGCCAAGAATATTGAACCACCAGACCCCACCGGGAAGGAACCGACCGATGATACGACAACACACCAAGCTGATCTGCCTGCTCGCCGCGATTGCGCTGGGTCTAGGCTACCTGGGCTTCCAGGGCCAATCACTGCAAGCCCAGAACACCGCCAAGGCCGAGAAGACCGCCGTCGCCGTGGTCAACGTCGCCGAGCTGATCGCCAAGTGCCAGAAGAATCAGGACTTCC
>JARFRI010000146.1 GCA_029287335.1 Phycisphaera sp.
GTATGACCACCGTCGTGACGTACACGATCGATGAGTTGTCCACGCCGATGCAGGGCCTCCCCGGCAACCAGGGCGACATGATCTCGATCCACGAACTCGGGCACTACGGCGGGTTCTCAGGTGTCCCGGCTGATGTGATCCGTGAGAAGCTGCGCGTCGGCCACATTGATCAGGTCAAGACGATTGCGGACAAGCTCAACGCCATCCCCGAGGGTAAGGGCACGATGTTCGACCATACCGTGATCCTGTACTTCCCCGAGAATGGCGAGGGCCACCACAGCCACGGCACCGAGGCGCCCTTCATCATGCTCGCTGGCGACAACTGTGCGCTGAACATGCTGGGCCGATACATCCGCCTGCCGTATCACGCAACGCAAGGCCACAAGACCATCGGCAACTGGTACACGACCCTGCTTAACGCCCACGGCAACCCGATCGAGCACTACGGCGACTTCGACCTGGAGATGGATCGCAAGAAACTCGACCAGACCGGCGCGATCAAACAACTGATGGCCTGACCGCGGCAAAAATGCTGATCAAAACCAACAAAAACCGCCTACTCATCTCCGCGACAAACCTTGCCGCGGTGTGATGGTTGGCCTGTAACAGCCCTCTTCTAGAGACGTCGGATCAGTAGGGAATACCTGCCTGACACTCAGTTAGTGGAATCAGCGTGAAGGAGTACCGGATGAAATCAATCGCGGCACTTGTACTGGCGGTATCTTTTCTCCTGCCGAAAGCGGACGCCGTCGAAGTCGCGCGGGGCGCGTCGGCCAAGCCACCGGCCGACGCTCGATCCGTCATGGATACCTATTGCATCAGTTGCCACGGCCCGGAGCAACAAAAAGGCAACATGCGTTTCGATCAACTCGAGACGATCGATCCGGTCGCCCTGCAAGACATCTTTGGCAGAACTAAAGAAGTGGTCGATTTCGAGGAGATGCCGCCGGCCAAGGCGAAGCAGCCCAGCGAACACGAACGCAAGGCCCTGTTGCAGTGGCTTGAAAGCCAGTTGTCTGATGAAGCGACGAAGAAGCTTGAAGACAGACTCAAGAAGCCGGAGTTTGGCAACTACGTTGACCACGAGGACCTCTTCTCCGGCAAGTATGCCGACCAGCCCGCCTTCACCGTTGACCGCCGCTGGCTGATCAGCGAGTTCATCTTTGATGCGAAGATGCAGCGGATCACTGAAAACCGCACCGTCGCCAACTGGCAGGACAAGCGCGTCGATGTGCTGGGTGGGCACAACATCAGTGGCCTGAGCTTGGCCAACCCGTTCCTCTTGCCCGAAAAGTCGGGCGTACGCTATTACGCGACCGAAGACCTGACCGGCGGGCACCTGTCGACGATGCTCAGCAACGCGCAGAAGACGGCGATCTACATCAGCGAGAACCTGATCAAGAGCGGCAGGAATAAGAAATACCTTCCCGCGGTCCGTGAGGTCTTCTCGCTTGAAGATCAGCACGAGGCAACACTTGTTTCGCGACGCGCGTTTATGGAGAAATACATCGCCACGGTCTGCGAAGACATCTACGGCGACAAGAATGTATCGCTGCTACCCAAGTTTGTCCCGGCTAAGCTGAAAGCGAAAAAAGAGTACAGCGCAGAAGACAAGAAAAAGGATAAGCGCCTGCCCGTACCGGTTGCGCGAGGTACCCTCGATAAATCAGGCGGCTGGGACACCTTTGTGCAGGTTGTGCTGGACCCGGCGAGCAAGGATAAATCCGACGAAGAAATCATTGAGATTTGTGAGCGGATCTGGTTCAACTACGGCGACTTTGAACTCGACATCCAAGGCCGAATCTCGATCCTCCGCGACTATATCTCGGATTTCCGCAAAGACCTGGCGAAAGACAAACGAGCCAAGCGGGATGTTTACAAGCCGCTGGATGACAGTGAGATGCAAGCCGTCAACGAAGCCATCCGCAAACACCGCGCGAAGGGCGACCGCTACAACGAGGTGATCGAGAAGTGCCTGGCCGACTGGGAACAGCAATTCAAGCAGGACCGGATCGACGCGGGTCCGCCTTCAGATGAGTTGTATGCTCAGATGATCGACGAATTATTTATTCAGATCCTTGAGCGGTCCCCTGAAACGAATGAGGCCGACGAATACCTCGCGCTGGTCAAGAGCTACACCGAGAAGCTTGGCCGTCGTAAGTCGGTCCAGAAGTTGATCCAGACCCTGCTGTTGACCAGTGAGTTCGCGTACCGCAACGAGTTCGGCGTGGGTGAACCGGACCAGCACGGTCGACGCATGATGTCCCCCCGCGACGCCAGCTATGCGATTTCTTATGCCCTGACCGACCAGAGCCCGGATGAGGAACTCGTCGAAGCTGCCAAGACCGGCCGACTCAATACGCGAGAAGACTACAAGCGCGAAGTCACCCGCATTCTGAATCAACGCGACCGCTACTACGTAATCGATAAGACCCTCGCTGACCGTTGGCGGCAGGACAACGTGACCAACATGCCGATCCGCGAGCTGCGCTTCTTCCGCGAGTTCTTCGGCTACCCCAAAGTGATCTCGATCTTCAAGGACGAAAAGCGCTTTGGTGGCGACCGGCTGGGCAGTGCGACCAATCGCCTGCTTGCCGAGGCGGACCGCATGGTCGCTCACATCCTTGAAGAAGACCAGAATGTCATTGAAGAGCTGCTGTCTACCGAAGAGTTCATCGTCTACCACGACGGCGACAACGAGCGGATTCAGGCGCGCTCCGACGAAATCGAGCGCATCTACGCGTACTTCAAAGATAAAGACTGGAAGAGCTACAAAAGGGAAGACCTGCTAAAGCACGCCGACTTCCTCCGGACGGTCAATATGCGGATGGTTGACCCAGATAAGCCCGATGCGCGCAACCGACAGGGCGACATCGTCAAGCTATTCAAGATGTCGATGCAGTCCATCACCGACCGCATGGACGACGGCCAGGAACACGCCGCTCCGTTTGACCTCTACCGCGGTTACGGCAACGACTTCATGCCCGGCTACAACGTCGGCAAGTTCTGGAACTACGACCTGGACAACTGGGACTACTCGCCCATCCAGCCGGCGAAGGTGCCCAATCGCAAGGGCATCCTGACTCATCCGGCCTGGCTGATCGCTTTCGCGCAGAACACCGAGACCGACCCCGTCCACCGCGGCAAGTGGGTACGCGAGAAGCTATTGGCTGGCACCATCCCCGATGTGCCGATCACGGTGGACGCGGCGATCCCAGAAGATCACAACATGACCCTGCGCCAGCGGCTGGCCAGCGCAACCGAGAACGACTACTGCTGGCGATGTCATATCGATATGAACCCGCTGGGCAATCCCTTCGAGATGTACGACGACTTCGGCCGATTCCGTACGCAAGAACCGCTCGAATACGAAGAGCAAATCATCGAGAAGGGCCCGGAGCAAAAAGGCAACCACCTCGTTGACACGCGGGACATCTACAAGACGCTCCCGGTCGATTCAACCGGGTCCCTGCATGGTACGGAAGACTCCACCTTGGACGGCGAGGTCCGCGACGCCATCGATCTCACCGAACGATTGTCGAAGTCGCGTCTTGTTCGCCAGTCGATCATCCGTTATGCCTTCCGCTACTTTATGGGGAGAAACGAAAAGCTCTCTGATTCCCAAACGTTGATCGATGCTGAGCAGGCATATACTGACAGCGACGGCAGCTTTGACGCGGTGATTCTATCCCTGCTGACTTCCGACTCCTTTATCTATCGCAAAGCGATTGAGGACTAAGTGATGAACCTGAACCGACGACAATTTTTACAGACCACCGCGATCGGCGCTGGGGCGCTGGTGATGCCTTTCTCACTCAACCAGGCCATGGCCGCGGCAGGCGAGATGGGCCCAAAGCGATTCATCTTCATTCGTAAGTCCAGTGGGATCCGCCCGCTTGAGACCGCGCTGGTCAACTTCTCCGACAAGCACAAGGCATTGGATGAGAACAAAGAGCCGCTTGAAGTCGCGCTCGACACGCACGAGCTGCCCAAGTGGCTTCGTGGTCTGGATGAATACAAAGAGAACATGACGATCCTGCAGGGCTTGTCTGCCAAGATGAGCGAGAACGTCCACTGGTCGTTCTCCTCGGTGATGGGCTGTTTCAAGTCGCAGCGCAACACGCTGAGCGCAATCAAGCGGACCACGATTGACTACGAGCTGGCCAAGCTGTTCCCCTCGCCTTTCGGACACGTCGAGTTGTCGTTTGCTGAAAACCGTACGGGTATCGTCGATGGCTACTCCGCACCGGCCCCGTACACCCGCAACTACTGCTACGCCGACCCTGATACCGCGCGTAACGAGCTGTTCAAGTCGGTCCTGAACCCCGAAGCGGTGAACTCCGACAACGACATGCTCAACTTCCTGCAGAGCCGAGAGGGTCTGGAGCTTACCGGCATCAAGGGCCACGAGAAGACCCGGCAGGAGTCGCACATCAACTCAATCGGCGCGATCCGTGAGCGGAACAAAAAGCTGGTCGACATGGCCGGCAAACTCGCGAAACACTTGCCGGACCTGGACCCGATCCACCTGGACGGCGGACCCAACGCGACCACCCCGCAGAAACAGGCGGCCATGACCGACATGCTCGTCGCCGCGCTCGTCTCGGGACTGACCAATGTCGTGACCTACACCATCGACACCCTTGGCACCCCCGTCACCGGCCTGCCGGGTAACGAAACGGACCGCATCGGTATCCACCCACTCGGCCACGACGAGGCCTTCGGCGGCGTCCCCGCATGGAAGACCCGTGAACAGATCCGCATCAGCCACGTCAACCAGATCAAGACCATCATCGACAAACTCAAGCAGGTGCCCGAGGGCAACGGCACGATGTTCGATAACACGATGATCATGTACTTCCCTGAGAACGGCGAGACCCACCACGGCGTCGGGAAAGAGTCCCCGTTCCTCGTGATGTCCGGTCAAAACTGCAACCTCGACATGGCCGGCCGCTATATCCGCCTGCCCTACCACGGTAACGAAGGCCACAAGACCCTGGGCAACTGGTACACCACACTGCTCAACGCCCACGGCAACCCGATCGAGCACTACGGTGATCTGGACACAGAGATGTCCCGCAAAAAATTCGACCAAACCGGCGCGATCAAACAACTCATGGCCTGACCCGCCGCATCATGCAGCCCGACAAAACAAAAAACCGTCCTGAAAGCAGGGCGGTTTTTT
>JARFRI010000391.1 GCA_029287335.1 Phycisphaera sp.
ATCTCGAAGCGGATCATGATGTGCAGGTTGTAGGTCGCTTCGTCGGCTTCGACACGGATCAGGCCGGGGCTGACGATGTTGGCCCCGCCGTAGATTTGTTCTTCGGCGAGCGCCGCCGTTGCGTCGCCGAAGTACTCGGCCAGCTTGGGGTAGCACCACTTCCAGAACGCCTGACTGCGACCGACCTGGTTCTCCCACATCCGGCTCTGGCTTTCGTGGATCGACAAACCGACCGCGCTGCCCATCGGCGTGCCGATGTGTTCTTCGGGCAGGCCCTGCTCGTAGATGCCGTGGCCCGATTCGTGCAGCGTTGAGCCGAGCGCATCGTTGACGTTGTCTTCATGGAATCGCGTCGTCATCCGCACATCGTTGCAGTGCGAGCCGGAGCAGAACGGGTGCGTCGATTCGTCGAGCCGACCGCGGTCATAGTCAAAACCGACCGAAGCGCTGATCGCCTTGACGAATTGCTTTTGCTGCTCGATCGGCAGCTTCAGCTCGTTGAACGCGTTGCATGGCCCGGCCTTGCTGCCAAGGATTGCTTCCAACAACGGCACCAGCCGCTCGCGCAATGGCGTAAACACTTCCGCCACCGATGCCGCTGTCATCCCCGCCTCAAAGCTGTCCGCCAGCGCATCCCAAGGCTCGCCGCCCCCGGAAGATTTGTCCCAGCCATAGCATTCCGCTTTCTGCTGGTTGAGTTTGACCACCTTCGCCAGCCAGGGCTTAAACCGGCCGTAGTCATTGACCTTCCGCGCCTCGGCCCATTCGTGCTTGGCCTGGCTGGTCGTCTCGCTCATCTCAACGACGAGCGCCTCGGGCAGCTTCGTCGCCTTGTCGTAATCCCGACGCAGCTCGCGGATGTTCACCGCCGACTCGCTCAGTGGGTCGCCGACGTAGCAGACCTCCGCCTCGCAATCGCACAGCCACTGCTCGACGCGCGGGTCCGTCCGCATCTGGTGCGTCAGCTTGGCGATCTGCGCGAGCTGCCGCGTACGGTGGGCAAGGCCCTTACTCGGCATCAGCGTCTCCTGGTCCCATCCAAGGATGGATCCGGTCGAGCCGAGGAGATTGGCCTGCTTGATGTGGTCAAGGAGTTGGTCGTAGGCGGCAACGTTTGCGGTGGCGGTCATGTTCACTCTCATTACGGGTGGGATCAACTGTCTAAGGATAGCCCAAGCGCAAGTTGGTGGCCGCCGTGCAAAAAAACCCCCATCTCGCAATGGGGGCTTTCTGATAACGCAGGTCTGAAAAGCAGGTTTACTCTCGGCCGGACTCCGCGACGGTTGTATTCATGAACCGAGTGATTAACTCCGCGATCTCGACGCCGTCCTCTTCCAACGCGAAGTGGCCGGTGTCGAATAGGTGCAGTTCGGCGTCGGGCAGGTCACGAAGATACGGGTGGGCGCCTTGTTCGGGGAAGATCGGGTCGTTCTTACCCCAAGTGATCAGCATCGGCGGCTGGTGATCGCGGAAGTACTTTTGCCAGGCGGGGTATAGCGGCGGATTGGAGCCATAGTCGAAGAACAGGTCCATTTGTATGTCCTCGTTGCCTTCGCGGTCCAGCAGCGGCTGGACAACCAAATAGTTGTCGGGATTGATGTTCGCCTCATCGCGGACGCCGGTGGTCCACTGCCAGACCGTGGCTTCGGCGCTGACTAGGAACCGCAGCGCGTCACGCTCTGCGTCGGCGTCCTTACCCGCGGCCCAATACGCCTTGATCGGGTCCCAGAACTTGAGCAGCCCCTCGTCGTATGCGTTGCCGTTCTGTACCACAACGCCCGCGACGCGCTCGGGGTGCTCGTTCGCGATGCGGTAGCCGACCGGTGCGCCGTAATCCATGACGTATAGGACGTAATTGTCAAAGCCCTTACGCTCAAGAAGCTTGTCGGTGACCTTCGCGAGGTTGTCAAAAGTGTAGTCGTACTCGGTGTGAGCCGGGGCGGAGCTGCGGCCAAAGCCTGGGTAGTCCGGCGCGATGATATGGAAGTCGTCCGCGAGCAGTGGGATGAGGTCATGGAACATGTGCGAACTGGTGGGGAAGCCGTGGAGCAGGACGATCTGCGGCTTACCGGGCGTGCCGGCCTCGCGGTAGAAGATGTCCAGGCCTTCGATCTTTTCGCTGCCGTAGCGTGTCGAAGCGAAGTCGGCCTGCTGTGAGGCATCAACAGAAGTGCCGGTCGTGGTCGTCGTTGTCGTGACCGTGGTTGTCGTCGCCGAATTTTCAGCGACGGCCGGGCTTTGGCTGATGCTAAAGAGGGTGATGCCTGCGGTCAGTGCGGTGCCAAACGCGGCGGCGACAATAGCGGAGCGAGAGAAGTTCATGACGGGTTCCTTTCGGTTACGGGCGTTGCCCGAGTTTTGGGTTTCCGGCGGCATGAGGGTTAGTGCCGGGCGGCCGTAAAATCGGCCACGGATATACAACCGAACGTTCGGTACATTTGTTCCTCGTTTTGATCTTTTTTCAAAAATTTCTCCCGCAGGCTCATCAATACGCAATAATTGGACCGAATGTCCGGTTAAGAGACTGGTATGCCAGAAAAAATCACCGAAACAGACCTGATCCACGCCCTTTCGGGCGTTTTCCGCACCTACGGCTACGAGGGGGCCTCCATGGCCCTCATCAGCCAGGCGACCGGCCTCAAAAAGTCCTCGCTTTATCACCGCTTCCCAGACGGCAAGCAGCAGATGGCGCGGGCCGTCGCACATGCGATCTCCGGGGGCATTGAGAAGCAAGCCCTCGCTCCACTTAACGGTCCAGGCTCACCCAAGGCCCGCGTCAAGCAAGCCGCTCAACGCCTCAACACGTTCTATGAAAACGGCAATAAACCCTGCGCTTTAGACACCCTCTCGATCGCGGGCGACCAGGGCGAGGCCACCCTCGCCGAGTTACGCGAATCCTACGACGCGTTGATCAAGGGCTTTACCAATATCGCCATCGAAGCCGGCACCAAACCCAAGGCTGCCCAGCAGCGCGCGATCCGTGCGATCGTCTTGATTGAAGGAGCACTGGTCGTGACCCGCATCACCGGCGATAGCGACTCGTTCAAGCGTGTGATCAAGGAACTGCCCGACCTGCTTTGCGATGCATAAAAAAGGCCCCATCTCGCGATGGGGCTATCGGGATTTCGTGACGGCGTTTCTAGGCCGGGCTTTATCCCGGCGTTTCGAAAAGACATCCTTAGTCGCGCCGGGTTAAAGCCCAGCCTACGCAAGACGCTTACACCGCCGCGCCGGCACCGAGGGTCTTGCCCGTTGAGTGCAGGTCGTTGCAGGCTTCGATGACGCGGTCGGCCATCGCTTGCTCGCCCTTCTTCAAATAGGCACGCGGGTCGTAGGCCTTCTTGCTGCCGACTTCGCCGTCGATCTTCAGGACGCCCTCATAGTTCTCGAACATGTGGCCGGCAACCGGTCGGCTAAAGGCGTACTGACAGTCGGTGTCGACATTCATCTTGATGACGCCGTAGCCAAGGGTCTCTTCGATCTCTTCTTTGCCCGAGCCCGAGCCGCCGTGGAAGACGAGGTAGAACTTGGCGTCCTGGCCGAACTTGGCCTTGATCGCGTCCTGGCCTTCCTTGAGTAGCTTGGGTCGCAGCTTGACCGCGCCGGGCTTGTACGCGCCGTGCACATTGCCGAAGGTCGCGGCGAACATGTACGTGCCGTCAACTTTAGACATGGCTTCGTAGACGCGGACCATGTCTTCGGGGGTGGTGTAGAGCTCGGCGTCGGGCGTGTCGTGGCTGCCGGCCGCGCCGTCTTCTTCACCGCCGACGACGCCGGCTTCGATCTCGATGATCTGGCCGATCTTGGCCATACGCTCGAAGATCGGCACGGACAGTGCCAGGTTTTCTTCCAGCGGCAGGCCCGAGGCGTCGAGCATGTGCGAGTTGTACAGCGGCAGCTTGCCTTCCGCGACGCGTCGCTCCGACTCTTCGATCAGCGGGACCATGAACGTGTCAACCGCGTCGGGTGGGCAGTGGTCGGTGTGCAGGATGATGTTCACATCGAGCTTGGCGGCGCATCGGTGGATGTGCTCGGCGATGGAGATCGCGCCCATGACCATGTCGCCGTTGACCAGGCCCGAGGCGAACTTGCCCCCGCCGGTGGAGACCTGGATCATGCCGTCGGACTTGGCGTCGGCGAAGGCCTTGAGGGCCGCGTTGGCGGTGACCATCGAGCTGACGTTGATCGCGGGGTAAGCGAATTGGTTTTCAAATGCGTTGTCCAGCATCTGGACGTAGGTTTTGTAATCGGCGATCGGCATCGCGGGCTCCTGGGTTCTAGGTTTTAGGTTTTGGGTGTTGAGGCCGCAGGTCACGGCCAAACAACCATTATACTCTTTCGCCATGCCTCCATCACGCCCATCGTCTCTGGCCAGTGTCACCGCCCCGCAAGGCTTCACCGCCGCTGGGGGGTGTTGCGGGATTAAAAAGTCGGGTCGGCCCGACCTCTGCCTGATCGCGGCGGATCGGCCGTGCAGCGCCGCGGCCGTCTTCACGACCAACCAGTTCAAGGGCGCGCCGGTGCTCGTCGGGATGAAACACCTCAATGACCGGGGCTACGGCACCGCGCAGGCCATCGTGTGCAACTCCGGCAACTCCAACGTCGCCACACTCGCCGCCGGTGGATTCGAACACGCCGTGCAAATGTGCGCCGCCGCCGCCGAACTGGTCGGCTGCGACCCGCACGAGGTGCTGCCTGCATCGACCGGCGTCATCGGCCGGCCCCTGCCCATCGAAAAAATCACCGCCGGCATCACATCGCTCAAACCCGACCTGGGCCGAGGCGAGCAATACGACATCGCCGCGGCACAAGGCATCATGACGACCGACCTGGTCGAGAAGGCCACGCTGCGAACCTTCGAACTCGACGGCAAGCCCTGCACCATCGGCGGGATCGGCAAAGGCTCGGGCATGATCGCGCCGTCCATGGCCACGATGCTGATCTTCTTCACCACCGATGCCGCGATCGCCCCGGCCGTCCTGCACACCGCCCTGCAACAAGCCAACGCCGCATCGTTCAACCGCATCTCCGTCGATAGCGACACGAGCACCAGCGACACGGTCTACATCCTCGCCAGCGGCGCAGCGGGTAACGCACTCATCAGTGAACCAAAAGGCGCATCCTACGAGACCTTCGTCGCGGCGTTGACCCAAGCGTGCCAAGCCCTGGCCGAGCAGATCATGGTTGATGGCGAGGGCGCGACGCGCACGTTTGAGGTCCACGTAAAAGGGGTCGGGAGTCTTTTAGACGCCGACAAGATCGGCCGGGCCGTAACCGACAGCCCGCTGGTCAAGACCGCGATCCACGGCTGCGACCCGAACTGGGGCCGACTGGTCATGGCCTCGGGCAAAGCCGGTGTCGAGCTGAATCCCGCGACCTTCACCGTGAAGATTCAGGGTACCACGGTCTTCGAAAACAACACCCCGACCGTGACCCAAGCGGGCCCGCTCGCCGAGCTGAGCGAGAAGATGCAGGCCGACCGGGTGGTCATTGAACTCGATGCGCATCAGGGGGACGCCCAGGCCGTTTGGCTGGGCTGCGACCTGAGCCGGCAGTACATCGCGATCAACGCGGATTACACGACCTGAGTGTCGAGAAGGCGAACAAATTTTCGAAAAGTCGTGACATCTGCCTCATCTTGAGGTATGTTTGGAGGGTCATATGAAGACCCGAGCACTCGCTTGGGTTTGGAAGGGAGTCCAGTCATTTTATTGTCCGTTTTCACTAGGGATTCTGTCCGTGCGTCTGATTCATCGTGGACTAAGCCTGATCGAAATCACGATCGTCCTCACCCTGATCTCGGTGATGATGGCGCTATCGCTGCCGATGCTTAGCGTCGCCAACGCACGGGCCCGCTCAGAGCTCTGCCAGCAGAACCTGATCGAAATCGGGCAAGTCATCGTCGGCCATGCACAAGACAACGACCACCTGCCCACGCTCTACAACCTCTCGCCGACACAAGCGGGCCTCTCGCTGCCCGAGTTCATCGAGCCCCGCCTGCACATCCCGAAGGTGGTCTTCTGCCCCAGCGACGAAACCGAAACGAGCCAGGTCCTGGGCACCAGCTATCGATGGGGCATGGCATTCAACGATCAAAAGCCCGGCGCGATGTGGGGGATGGTCGGCCAACCCTTGCTCGCCGATCGAGAGGCCTACCACCTCTCTGAGAGTCAACCCGTCAACGAGATGGTGGTCATTGAAGACGACACGGGCATCAAGCTATCACTGATCGGCAAAGACTCAAAGAATAGCACGCCGGGCAAGCAGCCCGATCTCTACTTCAAGAAAAAGCAAAAGAATCCAAAGAACCCTCAACACCCGAATCATCCGCCAGGCGATGACGATTGACCTGATGGACGACGGATCTTAACCAGCACTTTTTCGATGAGGTCTTTCGCGGTGGTGAGGTCGTCGAAACCATAGCGCGGCTGGCCATCTGATTCGGCGCCGCCGCCGTGCGCGGTGCGCGACATCAGGTAATACGCTTGATCACTCGACAAGTCGATCAGCGCGGTGTAGAGGACCGATGGTTGGCCAAGGTCCTTATCGGGATACGCCGCGTTCGCATCGCCCGCCGCATTGAACTCCAGGCAGATGACGATTTCGCTATCGTCCGATGCCAACGTTTTCTCGATCGAAAAGCTGTGCTCGGGCGTCGCGGAAGTGATGGCGTCGGTATCGCCGGTCGGGTCCACACCATTCACATCGCGGTAACGGTGCCGCCAGATCGGGAGGATGTGGTGGCGCGGTGTCGGCTTGCCGTTCCAATTGGGCGTGTCGCTGTACGCCAAGGCCTGGTCGACGTAAAGCGTCTCGATCATTTTGGAATCGTTGCCGGTCGTCTGCGCCCAGATCGCCGCGGCGGGCTGCCTGGCTTGGTCTGTGCGGTACTCGACCTCGACTTCGATCACGACCTCACCCTTTTCAGCCGAGAGCGTCGCGACGCGCACCGTCTCGCCAACCTGTTCGTAAGCGGTCTGTGGCGAGGCCCGAAAGATCTCTGCGGCATGTTGCGCTTCGTAGCCCACCGCGATGAGATCCGACCCGGGCCGGGTCCCGTAGAACGCAACGGCCAACAGCCCCGCCCAGACAATCACGATCGATGCGACCAGCCAGCGTGGCACCTGCGGCTTCTTCTTGGCCTTGAAATCAACCGACTGCCGAGCGATCCGCGTGAAGTAGTCCAGCCGCGTCGCCAGGTGCATGCCGACCAGCACCAGCGTCACCAGGCCAAAGACGATGTGAACCCGCGCGGTCGTGATCGAGAACGGCAGCACGAACGACATCACCCCCGTCACCGCGAGCGTGGTAAACGCCAACAGCAGACCTAGGTTCGCGATGTGTCGAATGAGTTGCTTCATCGGTCAGCAAAGAGACGGTTGGCCTCAAGCGTAACCGATCAGCCCGCGCAGTTCCTTGATGTGCTTCTGCCCGACCTCGCGTGGCAGTGCCTTGTGCTTCTTGCACATCGCTGCGGCGTAGCCCGTCGCGATGCCCATCTGGGCACAGGTCAGCATGACGCGCGGCCCCCCAAGGCCGATGTGCGTGCAACTAAAGCACCGCCCGGCCATCATCAGGTTGCCGATGTTCTTCGAATACAAACAACGGAACGGGACGTAGTACCGCGGGGTATGTCGGAACATCGCCTTGGACAGGAAGTCGACGTTTAAGCCGTCGTATTTCCGCTGATAGTGACCGTCGAGTTCGCGTGTTTCCTCAACCACCGAGTCGCGGAACTCCGTACCCTTCATCTCGTATTCCTGCTTGAAGATGTAGTCGCCCATCATCAGCCAGGACTAACGCTTGCCGCCGACGTAGGCGAACCACTTGAGATTGACCGGCGCGTGCTTGGGGTCTATC